>JAITQV010000115.1 GCA_031288765.1 Planctomycetaceae bacterium | reverse complement strand
CCGTTCTTGGGAATGGAATTGCCGTAAAAGCTTACAAACGTTAAATTTATAGGCAGGTTGTTTTCGGAAATCATTTTTTCATAATATTTTGAGGTTTTTTTCGTTAAAAGTTTGTAATCGCAAGGCAGCGGCATTGTAGTTAATAGTTTAGAGTGAATAGTTAATAGTTCGCAAGCGGAATTATTTAATATGTTTGGGTAAATAGAACGCTTGCGAACTATTAACTATCCACTACAAACTATTAACTACAAGGTTGCCTATCTTGTGAAATTCCGATCCGTTGGTTGTGCTTCGTTCCACAAACAAGGGCTGATTCACATAAAGAGAAGCAAATTCGTTGTAAACGGGGATGGAATTAGCAAATAGATGCAACTATTCGCTGTTTTAGCTATTAACTCATAAATTGGTTTATTCCAAACAGCCGTAATAACCGATACAACCCGATAACGGTTTTACAGGTTTTGTCCCTGCCTCCATTTCCCCGTTTTCCACCCTTCCAACCCAAATCCACCTCTTATGTCAACAATTTATCACCCAACCAATCTGACTGTTGACATCAATTCCATGATCGGGCGGTTGTCGCTTCAACAGACAGAAACAGCTCTCTCCCAATCGGTTCGTAATTTATCATCGGGACTTCGTGTTCATTCCGGTCGGGATGATCCCATCGGTTTCATCTCCGGCACGGCAATGCGAACAGACATCGTTTCCCTCTCCCAAGCAGTTGCCAATTGCCAACGCGCCGACTCCGTAATCTCCACAATCGACAGCACCTTGTCGCACTTAAACAGTTTGCTGAATGACCTCCGCGGACTGGTTACACAAGCCGCCAACACCGGCGCTGAAAATCAGCAAACATTGGCAATGCTGCAAGTCCAAGCCGACGCCGTGTTAAATTCCATTGACATGCTGTCCTACGAAACAACTTACCAAAACCAAAAACTCATCGACGGCTCCCTCGATTTTACAACCTACGGAATTGATAAAAATAAAATCGACCACCTCAATATCAATCAGGCAAACTTCTTAGGACGAACCGAAAAAGATATTTCGGTTCAGGTTCTCGAACCGCCGCGTCAGGCAGAACTTTATTATCCGTTAGGGGCATTGAAAAACGATGTTGCACTGGATATCGGCGGAACAGGCGGCTATCAAACGTTAACCTTCGATAAAGACGCCGCCGTAACAGACATCGCCGACGCCGTAAACCGTTTCAGCGATGCCACCGGTGTTGCCGCAACCGTCTATTCCCAATCAACACCGGGAACACTCGGACTGACTTCCTACGGAAAAAACAACGATGTCGTCCTCACCGCAAGCGAATCAGGAACCGCAGCCGGAAACTTTGTTGTCCGTTACACCGCTCCAAAAGAAGGAAACGAAAACCTGTCCGTCAATGTCTCACCGCCCAACGGAAATGAACCCGCCATCGTGGAAATCGTTTTGCAAACGGAACTTTGGCAAAATGCCGAATATCATTACAACGGCAATCAGGACGGCGTTTCCAACAATGAATTTTCAATCGCCGCCAAATATACGGGTGAAGCCTTTAACGATGTCCGGTTTATTTTCAACAATGTTTACGGAACCGACCAAACGCCCGGAATTGATGTCAGGCTGCAGGATTCTCCGAAAACATTTTCTATCAATGTTTCCTACAACGAGTCCGACCCGAATGACCTAAACAACACAACCGTCAATGATCTTGCCGATTGGATTAAGGCGTCTCCGGTTGCCAACACCTATTTTGAATTGCAAAATACTCCGCCGTCGGACGGAACCGGAGCGTTGATTCCGGCAACAACCTTTGAACAAACCAAAACCGGTGTTAACGGCGGAAGCGTTCTCACAACAGCGGAGCAAGTCGCAACCCTGATTAACACGTCGCCGCTGCTCCGAAAAACCGACGGAACCGGTCAACTCTCGGCAACAATTCCCAGTGATTCCACCGGTTTGGGAACGGTCTTGCCGTTTACGGAAGTTTCCTACTACGGCAATGTTCAAGAGAACAACTATTTGCAATTTCTTGCCCCGTCCGGTTCGCCGTCCATTCGGTTTGTCAGTACGCCGGGAACTCCGTTGTCTGTTGATGATTCAACATATCCGCCGGTTTACGGTTATGCGTCCGCCCAAATTCAGGGGTTGGATGCGGGAACTTCGTTTACGCTCCGCTCGCTCACTCCGGGTTTGGAAAACGATCAGGTTGCCGTCTTCCTGCGTGATAACACGGAAGAATCGGTCGTTTTCGACTCGGAACGCAACGCCGTGATTATTTCGGTTGATTTTACCGGTCGAGCCGAAGACCCAACACGCAACGATTTTTCAATGGAAGACCTCAAACAACTTGTTGCGGACGACCCGTTTGTCGGTTCACGGTTTAGTGTTGTTCCTTTAGCGTATTACAATCCGGCTCAACCGCCGGTGTTCAGTGATTCCGGTTATCGCGGAATAGACGCCCAAATCGGAAAAACATCGGGCGGTCTTGTTTCGCCGGGAACAGTTTTAGTCCGTCTTGAAACCGATACCAACGGTCTTGTGAAAACAACCGCAAACGATCTTGTGCGTTTTTTCAATGATCCTTCAACAGAGGAGTCGAAACAGGTTCTTGACCGGTTGGGAATCAGTGTTTCGGTTCTTGATCCGAACAATCCCAACGGAACGGTTTGCACGACGGGGCAATCCGGCATTGGAAACGGTTTACTGAAACCGACTTATGATCCGAATGCGGTTGATTGTGTGGTTTTGGAGGGGCAATACCCCGATTTGGAATTTTCGAGTTACGGAGCGGGAATCCGGGAAGAATACCCGACAGCAACCGTTTCCTCGAAAAACGGGCAAAATTCCGATTTTACGATTACATCGCTTCATGCCGGAGCGTCTTACAACAATACAACGGTTCGGGTTGTTTCGGACGCGGCGGGACCGGCTGTTCGATACAATCCGGTTTCAAAAGAGCTGACAATCGGTATTCCGGCTCAATCTGTTACAACGGTTGATGAAATCGTGAAACTTATAAACAGTGATTCTGTTTTGAATACGCAGTTTGCCGCTTCACGGGGAGAGTTGTCGGACGGCAACGGGCGTGTTGCCGTCGGCGATTGGGCGACACTGACCGGCGGAGTGCGTCCGGTTGATTCGCGCCCGGAAGGAACGGTTGTTTCCGCGAACGGTGTCAACGCCATGTTTCAGGTTTCCGCAAAACAAGCGGGCGAACAGTGGAATGATACGGAAATTATTATTGTTGCCGATTCGGGCGGTACGCGGGTTTCTTACGATGCGGCATCGAAGCAGTTGACAATCGGAGTTTCGCCGGAAGAACCGGCAACCGCACGGGAAATTGTTAATTTAATCAATTCGTTGCCGGAAGTTCGGGATTATTTTGAGGCTTCGATTCCTGCAATTGCGGAAGGGACATCGTTGATTCCGACCGGAGAGGATTCCGTTCACATCGGGGATTCGGGAACACTTCAAATACGTGCTGCGGGAACAAAACTTGGAGTTCCCATGATCGGCAACAACGATAACACCAATCTCGGAATAACATTTCATTCCGTTGAATACGGCAGTCAGGAATTTGTGGCGGTTCGTGCGACATTGGACACGGATTTTCCGTTGACGGATCGGTTCGGCAATATTACGGAAAAAGCTTACGGGACGGATATTGTTGCCGCCATTGACGGTCAACTTGCAACCGGTACGGGCAGGGTTGCATCGACGGCAACTTCCGATTTGGACATGTCGGTGTGGGTTAATCCGAATGTTCAAAAGGGCGATGTTTTTGGTTTCCGTATTACCGGCGGCGGGACATTGATTCAACTGGGTCCTGATCCTGTTTCGGAGCAGCAAGCCCGGATTGCGGTGAAGAGTGTTCACACGGTTGCATTGGGGGGAGTGAACGGTTATCTTTCGCAACTCAAAACCGGCGGGCAATACGATTTGCTGACGGACACGGCAACCGCGTTCAAAATTGTGGAGGAGGTTACGGAGGAGGTATCGGCGATTCGGGGGCGTTTGGGGGCGTTCCAAAAGAACCAAATTCAGGCAAATATGCAAAACATGTTGGATGCTATTGAGATAGAAACAACTGCACGGAGTGAAATTGTGGACACTGATTTTGCTTTGGAATCATCTGCATTTGCCCGCCAACAACTTTTATTGCAATCGGGCATTGCTGTTTTACAGCAAAACGGGCAAAATGCTCAATTACTTCTGGGATTACTCCAACGTTAGGAATAGGAATAGTATCAATTTAGTGGTTTGTTGGGCAATGACGAGGAGAAACCTTAATTCCAACCTGACTTTTTTCTAAGTCTGCGGGACGAGATGTGCATAACCGGCGGTGAAGCGAAGGGCAACCGCCGGATCAGAATGTCCCACCCGATATAAAATCATAAGGTAGGCAGCCCTTCGCCGAAGGGTTTTCACCCACCGCCGCTTGCGGGGTTAAGATTCGGTGTTAATACCGAAACAAACTACTGAATAGATACTTTTATTATGGTATTCATTTTGTATTCTCAAAAATAAACTTATGATCGTATCAATTTACTAATTTCCGTGTGTTCCGTGTATTCTGTGGTTAAATAAAAATAGGCAGTTACTTTCAAAGGTATTGAGCAAGCGCCCCGATCATTCAATAATATTCCAATTTATTTTTGCTTTTTCAAGTTCTTGCGTGTGACTAACACAATAAAGTTTCCAAACGTTTCGAAAAAACCAATTGGTTTCTGTCTCAGAGTCTTTTGTGTAATTACAAAATATCTTCAAAACAAGTCCTGAAGAAAATGTAACCGTAGCATCACAAGCAGGCGGAAAAATTTCAACAGAAATTACTTTCTGATCAAGTAGCCGTTTTATTCCTGCTTCACACACTTCATCGGGACAGTTGGAACTACAAATCGCGTCATTTGAATCTTGTAATCTCCATGTACACCAGATAAGAATATCATACTCGCCTTCTTCTTGAATATCTCTGTCGATCTCTTCATGCTCCTTTCTCGTACAAGTTCGTTTAATCGTACCACCAAAATCGAGACGTAATGAAAATTCATTGTTAGATACTGTATGACAACATTGTCCGATTAGAAGATTAAATTCTTTTCGAAAATCTTCAAAACAAGCAGAATCAATTTTATTATACGAAAATTTATTTATGGAAACAGGAAGTGTGTTAGAATCAGAGGTTATCAAAGGTGGTTCAACTGGTTCACCGGAAAGAATTCCAAGCCTTTTTCCGCTTTCAAGTTTGCCGTTTATACCAATGTAGTATGCTTCGTTGATAAGTCCGAAACTCCAGTTGAAAGAGTTATCATCTCCCTGTACCTCATTACAAAATACTTTCAAAGTCTTTCCTGAGGAAAAAATAAATTCGGCATCACCAAACGGCGGTATTATTTTGATTGATGTCAAGGTATCGCCAACCAAACAAGTAGCTATTTGATTAATTACTTCATGGGAACAGTCCCAACTACACAATGAAATATCACCATCGTCAAGTCGCCATTGGCACCAGATCAATACATCATATTGACCGACATAATAAGGGTCGGAACGAACAGATCTACTCATAACAGCCTTGCCAAAATGTAAATGTAACGCCCCAACAATGACATTCCAAGTTTCCCAACATTTTGTACCAAGCATTTTATTTATGTTATTTGTAATTTCATTTAGCAATATCATCAGGACACCTCTAAAAATTCAATATTTCATTAAAAAAATTATTCGCAAGTCTTTATTTTTCAATAACAATAAATTAGTAAAGTTGAATTTTAAATATTCCTCATAAATTAGGAAAATTTATTTTGATATCTTTGGCCATGTCACATAAAGCTTCATAAGGTACTGTTTGATTTCCCGTTCCTTTTAATTTTTTTAATTCTATTTCAAATTTCTTTTTTTGTTCTTTCGTAAGTCCTTTTGTTGCGCTATTTACATCTCTTTGTTCTCGGACATGTCCTCCACGCATCGTATCTTTTGTACTACGATCTCTGGCTGTCTCTTTATATTCTGGATAATCTCGTCCCGGTGAATTATTAT
>JAITQV010000114.1 GCA_031288765.1 Planctomycetaceae bacterium | reverse complement strand
GCCCTGCAAGGGCAAAATAAACCAGCCCGCCGCAACGCGGCGGGTTAAGTGTCCCTCAGACAACTTCGCCCTGAAAGGGCAGTATATTAGTTGATAGTTAGTAGTGAATAGTTAATAGTGGAGGACGCAAGCGAATTGTTTAATATGTTTTGGTAAATAGAACGCTTGCGAACTATTCACTATAAACTATTAACTAAAATATGCTGCCCTTTTCAGGGCGTTGGTGTTTTTTACGGATAATTTACCCGCCGCGTTGCGGCGGGCTGGCTTATGTTGCCCTTGCAGGGCTTATGTTTTTTAGGAGGCGTGATCCGTAGGTTGCGCTTCGCTCCACCTACGGTTATGCACATTTCGTCCCTTGCGGGACTTTAAGGCAACTCTTCGCCGAAGGGTTGCGTCGGTGTCAGCCGACCTTCGGATATAATGTAGGGGCGAAAGATTTTTCGCCCCTACATTATTCCACTGTCAACTCTCCACTATCAACTATCAACTATTAACTATTAACTATATTGACAAAGAACGGCAAATCTCAGATAATAAAAATTATGACCTTGTTGGTATGCTAAGGTTCGGTATGTTATTTTGTTGCAGTTGAATAGTTTTGTTTTTCACTGCCCATGCCTAAAATCAATCAACCAATCAATAATGGAGAATTCCCATGAACCAACAAAAAAAATTGCGGACACAGAAAATTGTTCATCTGGTCGCCCATCTGATTCTTTTGGTTATTATCGGGGTGTTGCTGTACAAAATCGGTAAACCCGCCCAAATCTCCGTTCAATCCGGCGGCGATGTCCGACTCGATCCGGGCGGTGTTCTCGCCCAAATGCGAAATCAGGAAGGTTTGACCGAATCCCAAATCGGTGAAATTGACCCGGCAAGCAGCACTATTAAATTAACAACCTTCGGTTTGCGCGGCGTCGCTATCGCATTGCTTTGGCACCGTTCCCAAGAATATCAAAAACGCCTCGATTGGAATAACGTCATCGCAACCTCAAACCAACTCGTGTTCCTGGAACCGCATTTCACAACAATCTGGGAATTTTTGGGTTGGAACCTCTCCTACAACGCCTCCGCAGAATTCGATGATTATCGGGAACGTTACCGCTGGGTCATTCGCGGAATCGACTTTTTAACCCGCGGCGTGGAATTTAATCGTCAGGCTCCGAAATTATGTAAAGCAACCGGTTGGACAATCTCGCAAAAAATCGGAATCGCCGACGAAAATCAACAATACCGCCGACTCCTTCGGGAAGACGAAGAGTTCGGAACACGCCATGATTGCCCGTTGCCCTCCGACCGCGATAACTGGATACTCGGACGGCGTTGGTATCATCAGGGCGAAGACCTCGTTTTACGGGGCGTCAGCATCGGGAATGAATCCGATTTTCTGTTCTTTTCCAACTCACGGCTGAATCTGTTCAACTACGCAAAATGGAAACGGAAAGACGGAATTTTCGGCGAAGAGGCAATTCGTGCATGGGAAAACGCCCTTGCGGAATGGGTCGAATTTTCCAAACTAGACCTCTCAACCGCTATCCCCGAAGACGGTTCCTTGCGCATGCGACCCGGCGTCAAAGCAAAACGGACAACTCTGGAAACCACCGACCTTGTTCGGGACGAAGCCAAAAAACGTTTGCAGGAATTAAATGCTTTTGTTCCCGAGTTGAAACAGAATCTTTGTATTAACCGCTGGAAACAATTTGCCGAAACAAAAGGTCAGCAAGGTACTTTGCTGAACGCATTGGAAACGGCGTTTGAAAGACCGAATAAATATTCCTCCCTGCCCCATGAAGAACTCCGTATTATCCGCGAATGGCTGGATAAAAACGAACCGGATTGGAAAACACGGCTTCAAACCGATTTTGATTCGCTTTATAAAGAGGACGAGTTGGAACTGAAAAAAATACCGGTTCTGCTTTTAGAGGAAGACCAACGGGGTATTCTCAATAAAGCGGACGGAGCAATCGGGCAAGTTCGGGAACGTGCTTTTGAAATTCTTCGGGTAACACCGAAAGTTCTTTCGGATGAAATACAGGATCTTGATGTTTCTCAGGATACTAAACGCCGTGCAAGAGCCATTACCGCCGAAATTGACGGGCATAAAGAACGCACCCGAATGTCCGACCTTTACCGAGAGATTCTCAATTTTGAGTACCGGTTGCGCGAAGTCGCCGTAGAACGAACACAACAAGCAGACGACGCTCAAAAGTTCCGTTATTTCGGTCGAATCGCCTACTATGACGGCAGAATTGCCGATTCGATTAAAGGTTGGCTGGACGCAATGAAAAAATGGGAAGAATTGTACGCATTACCCGGCTTTGAAGATATTGCCGAAGACGCCCAGTTTATTCGGGAAATTATTGATATTGTGGAAAAGTTCGTGATCATTTTGGATAACGATAATAAAATATTTTCCGATGTTGCGGACGGCGAAGTACCCATGCACGCCATGATCCGCAATAAATTAAATCAGGAAAATAGCCCCGAACACGCAATTTCCGCATTGGAATATGCCAAAAAAGAATTCGAAAAAGGATTGGCGGAAAAAGAGGACACAAAACGAAACGAGATATTGGAAAAAGTAGAAAAATATTTCCAAATTATTTCGCAACGTTTTGACGGAATCAATATGAGTATTGAATTTATGAAGTTGGGTCCGTTGTTTGATATTCGGGATTACATGATTGAGTCAAACGCTTATTACGTTAAAACGCTTCAAAATCTTAACAAGCCGTTGCCTGAACCGTTGCCGCTTCGCAGTTTTGTCGAATTGATGATGAAGCATGATCCGGCAATCGGCAAAGCAACCACCGCTATTGAAACCGGTTTACCGTTTATTCGTGATAAAAAGTATGCGGAAGCCCAAACGGAATTTGAGAAAGCCGTTGAACTTTGGCAGCCGGTGTTGAGCAAATATCCGATTATTCCGCTTGATCCGACTCTTCAGATGTATGCTGATATTGTTTTGTTGACCGGTTTGTATGCGGAGACGCTGAAAGCACAAAACAAAACTATTCCCGAAGATTTTCCCCTTAAAACGTTCTTAAAGGGAACCGTTAAAAACTAAATAATTCGTATCTATTCAGTTACTTGAAACTAGGGCTGCAAGCCCTTCATCAGTAGCGTAGGACGTTGCTCTACGCTATGATATGAAGGGTTTGCAGCCCTAGTTTCAGAATAAATAACCGAACAGATATTTTTTTTGTTATTGTATTCTCAAAAATAAACTTGTGATTTTATCAATTTACTAATGTCTGCAAGTTCCGTGTATTTTGTGGTTAATAAAAATAGGCAGTTGATAATCTATTGTTCCAGAGCGATATCAAAGTTATGCCGATGCTGTATTTCTGTATTTTTACAGGCTTCAAGTTTGGAAATTCCGCTGTCGTCTTTGCCGTTTGGTCCGTAAGAATAAACGATATATTCCGTACCGTCTTTTGGGTTCTTTTTGTAGGTAATAGTTTGCCGTTTGGTGAATAAATCGAGCGGAATTTCGTCCAGATATTTTGGGACTAATTCGTCAAGTTTCTCAGGATATTTATTTGTTGTCTTGTTATACAGTTTCAAGGCAACGGCAATACGAAGAAGGTCTTGTTGGGTATTAACTGTATCCAGTGTTTTATTGACGGCTTCCAACGCCGGACACCATTCAATGATGATGAGATCGGCAATCAATTGGGATCGGGTTCGGATGAGCGGGAGCGAAAGCCAAAAACGAGGCGAATTCAATGCTGTTCTTTTCTCTTTTTCTTTGAGGAGCGAATCTTGTAAGTTGAATCTTTTTTGAAGCGGTACCGGATGCTTTTGCCCGGATAAACTTGACATCCGAACAAATTCTGTTATACGTTTTCCCGCAATATTGGCATCGAAAGGGAGAGGAAGATAAGTAAGGAATTGTAATGCGTTGAAATTTGTATCGTAACCGTTTACTTTATCACCTTTATAAAACCGGCATAAAGCATCATACATACTTCTTTTGTCGAAATCGAATGAGAACACATATTTTCGCGGCAAAGCCGTTAGTTCCAAAGAAAAACGTTGTAATTGTTCCTGATTAAGTTGACCGTATTTCAGGATTATTTTTGCCGCTTCGTACGCTTGCGTTTCAATCGCAGCGCCGACGAGATTTGTTACTAAAACAGGATCATTGAGATAATGTTTTCGGGAAAGGTAAAACATGCTCATTGTATCATACCATGCTCCGTCAACATCGCCGTGTCCGAGCCGTTCCGTAATTCGTATTCGTAAATCCCGCGCAAAGTCACGGTTTGACTGAACATCGGGAAGCATAATCCCCCCAATCCAGCCTTCCTCAGCGCGTTTCCGCCAACAGAGGAAAGTTGGTTTTCGCACGGCAATACCAAACAAATCAAGAACCGGCGAACGATCTTTGAGCCATTCCGCAGTTTCGGGAAAATCTTCTGCCTGCCATGGTTTCTCAACAAGTTTATCCCAAAGTTTTTGAGAATCCTCAAGATTGATTTTCAGAACGTTCATTATTGTACTGTACCATCCGCGCGATTCATAAAATCGGGGTTTGGCATACGGATCGATAAACATATTTTCACAAAGCGGAATCCAATAATTTTCGAACCACATTTTACCGAATTCATTTTTCTGCAATTCTTCCCAAGGAAATTCCGCTAACTTTGCCTGTTCCAGAACGCGGGGACCGCAGTTGGCAATCATTAACCGTTGTCCGTTTTCTTCGGGCGGGCAAAGTTTCCCGATCCACATTTTTTCGTAATCCGCAAAATAATCGGGTATTCCGTCCGGTGTAAGCGGTTCGGTGATTCCGGTTGTTTCCGGCGAAATTTGGAGCGGCGAGGGAATCAGGCAAAAATAAACGAGCAATAAAAGAATTACTGTTATCCAGTAACGGCGGCGGCGGTACCAGGGTTTGATT
>JAITQV010000106.1 GCA_031288765.1 Planctomycetaceae bacterium | reverse complement strand
GGTTAAGATTCAATGTTAATACTGAAAACAAATTACTGAATAGATACAAAAAAACGAATTGGGTTAATTTAGGTAAATTTTAGGCGTTCCCAAACTCATTTTGGGGATTCCCTAATTCGTTTAGGGAGTTCCCTAATTCATTTTGGGGATTCCATAACTCATTTTGGGGATTCCCTAATTCGTTTAGGGGATTCCCTAATTCGTTTAGGGAGTTCCCTAATTCGGTTAGGGGATTCCCTAATTCGTTTAGGGAGTTCCCTAACTCATTTTGGGGATTCCCTAATTCGTTTAGGGAGTTCCCTAACTCATTTAGGAACAATCCTAACTCATTTAGGAACATTCCTAAACCATTTAGGAACAATCCTAAACTATTTAGGAACGTTCCTAACTCATTTAGGAACATTCCTAAACCATTTAGGGACAATCCTAAACCATTTAGGAACATTCCTAACTCATTTAGGAACATTCCTAACTCATTTAGGAACATTCCTAAACCATTTAGGGACAATCCTAAACCATTTAGGAACATTCCTAATTTATTTAGGAACATTCCTAATTTATTTAGGAACATCCCTATTTTAGTTAGGAATGTCCTATTTTCTGTTTATAAGATCCCATTTTCGATTGGGAAATTCCAAAAAATATAAAAGAACGTGAAAACAGGCAATATTTCAATAGAATTTTTAATTTTGAATCTTAACCCCGCAAGGGGTGTGATGTGCATAACCGGCGGTGAAGCGAAGCGCAACCGCCGGAAGACCGCCTCCCAATATCCAAAGTCCCGCAGGGACGAGATTATGTGTCTTTATTTCATTATTATATCACCTCATTTCATTGTTGATATCGGTTGATTGATAATCTCGCCCTTGCAGGGCTTTGTGAGACGAGGGAGGTCTGATCCGGCGGTTGCGCTTTGCTTCACCGCCGGTTATGCACATCTTGCCCCTGTGGGGCAATCACAATATATTACCGCAATCGTTCGGCGAAACATCGCCTACCTTTTAATTTCCTGCCAAAAAACATAAAAGAACGTGAAAATAGGCAATCATGAGGTCGGTAATTTGTTTGCGGTATTCCCCACTCTTAACTACTTCCGCCTCACATTTAAAGTTGAAAACCGATTCTTGTACATACCAAACGGAAAAAGATAATCCCGCTTCCAAATCCGTATCCGATAATATCCCGAATCCGTTTTTTGCGCCCCTGCTTTTTCCGCGCTTCGTATTGACGGGAGGTTCGCCGTCGAAATATCAATAAACACCCGCCCCTTCCCCGCCGCCCAACACCGCCGGCATATCTCCCCTAGACACTTCGGTCCCCACCCTTGCCCGCGGCTTTCCGGCTTGGTAAAACAAACCGAAATAAACGCCTCCCCCTCTTCCAAACGAAAAAATAAACCGTACATCCGCTTCGCCCGAACCGCACACACCGCATACGTGTAAATTATCTCATCCCTCATTCCCAATAAAAGATATTCGTGATCGCTTTGCACAAAACTTTTCATAAACTCTTCCCGCCCCAAATCAATATCATACCCCCCCAACTCCCGCATCCTCTCAATATCCCCCTCCGCCGCAACCCTCCACATAACCCCAATATCCCCCTTCCCGCCCGCCGCCGAATAATTCCCGTTCCGGCAAAATTCAAACAGCATATACCTGTCCACCCAAAAAACCTCCTTGACTATCCCCCAAAACCTCGTAAACCGACTCCGCCCCGCCCATTGATTCAACCACGTAATCATCATAACCTCCGTTAAAAATTTGCCCGCAAAATATAAAAATAGACCCCAAAATAAAAAATTCCGGCTCCGTTTGCGGCTTTGCCCTTTAACAACGTCTCGCCGCCAACCTGTAATACCGAATGTATTGCTCAAGAATTTTGCTCTCATCGTACTTATCCGAAACGGATTCTTTGGCTCGTCTGCCGAAAACTTCCCCCGCTTCGGGGTTTTCAAGAAAGAAAAGAATTTTCTCCGCCAAAACCTGAGGGTTGTGCGGCGGAACCACAAATCCGGTGTTGCCGTTTTCGATGATTTCGCCCAACCCGCCAACATCGGAAACCACTATCGGACGTTCCGCAACCGCATATTCCAAAACACTGTTGGAAAAACTCTCCGAACGGCTCGAAAGCACCGCAACATCAAAATTAGGAATAATCGTAAGCGGATTATCAATTCCGCCGTACCAAAGGATTCGCCCGGAAATGCCCAATTCATCGGCAAGATGTTGCAATTCCTTTTTGTGATCTTCCAAAGGTTCGCCGACACAAAGAACCCAAACATCGGGAACCTTGTCAAGAATAATTTTCGCGGCGCGAATCAACGACGAATAATCCTTAATCGGACGCACCGAAGCAACCATGCCAATGATTTTCCCCTGTTGTGCTTCTTCGGGAACCGCCAACTCTTCGCGCTTCAACGCCGCAAACAATCCGTCCTGAATACGCGCCGCCGCAACCGGATTTCTGATAACCGTAATCGATTCCAACGAGGTTCGGTCATTGCGGAATGCCGCTTGGCGTGCCGCTTCGCTGTTGGCAATGTAGGTTGTCCCGAAAAAACCGCTCAACCGGTTAATGATGCGGTATTTCAAACGCCGGTCGTATCCGCAATCCCGCCGGTTTCCGATAACCCGACCGCGAAAAGATAACCGTGACGCAAGTACGGCAACAAATTCGCCCATGGGACTGAACGCCTGAATAAGATCGATATCCCATCGGCGAATAAATCGGGCTAAAACCCAAAGCCGCCGAACCCACGAACCCACGGTAACTCCATAACGCTCGCCAAGAATAAGCGGTTGATGTTCGAGAATAACCGGTTCGGGATGCCGGAGCGCAGAAAAAATCACAAAGTGTTTCTCAAACTCCGAGTCGGGAATATTTTTCAATAACCAGAGCAAATGTTGCTCACTGCCGCCGCGGCTTGACCAAAGATCGTCAATAAGGTATAAAATCCGAATCGGTTGCATGGAATAGGCAGGCTAACGGTTTGGAAATTGCGGCGAAGCGGAAGATTGTCGGAAATCGCTTTTGCCGAATTGTTCAAAACAATAGCTGCCGTTGCAATTTCCCGCGTAAATTTTGGCTTCCATTTTATCAAAACCTGCCGAACAAACCAGACAGAGGTTAGGAAAAGATTGTTGGAAACAAAAATAGGCAAGGATTTTACTGTCTTGGAATTTTTGGTAACGGTCGCCGCAACGTGTTAATCGGGTTATTCCGGTTGTTGGGGAAATGGAATATTCATATCGTTCATGCTCTTTTCTTCTTGATTTTTCCGGTATTTAATTTTTTCTTTTGTTCAAGACCTTCACGGGCGAGTTCACGGGTTTGCCGGGCGGCATGTTCTTTGACACGAATTTCTTCGAGACGATAGAGTTCTTCTTTTGTGAAGCGGGCGGATATTTGTTTGGCGCGCTGTTGATTTTTAAGAATACGCGGACTGCCCGCCTGCCGGTTTTTGCTAACATTAGTGTTTGTCATAATACTTTTCCGGTAATATCAAATATGTGGTAACTGATTCGAATCATTTTACTCTTTAGACCTTTTCGCTAACTTACAAATAGGGTATCTATTCAGTCCGCTATCCCGAAACTAGGGCTGAAAGCCCTTTATCAGTAGCGTAGGGCAACGCCCTAAGAAAAAGAAAAACAAAGAAATTAAATCACCAACGGGGCGTAATCATTTAAAAAAATACGATGTTAGTATTTATGGGGATTGCGCCCTTTCAGGGATTAAATTTATTTGTATTCCTCTTCGTAGGGCGTTGCCCTACGCTACTGATGAAGGGCTTTCAGCCCTATTTTCGCATAAATAACTGAATAGACACAATGATTCTTTAACCGTGAAACCCACAAAAAAACAATCGGCTTAATATTTACAAAATACGACGTTTTTGCCATGTTTTCAATGTTTAAGCAGGTAAGGGAAAAGGTCTATTCACTATAAACTATAAACTATTCACTACTTTGGCGGTGATACTGGATATTTCTTTGGGAACATCCAATAATAGAAATATCGGATTGATTTTTTCCGGTAATCGTGTTAAATTGATACTCCTTAATACCTGATACTTGGTTGTTCAAGGCAATGAATCGGATATTTTCAATTCCGATCCGGTTTGGGAACACCTGTTTATAAAACTTTTTTGTTGTTCAACTCATCAATCTCTAATCCGTCATAACCGAATTTTGCTATCCATGTCCGAATCTTCCGCAAATCAGATTCAAAGCCGCGGTGTTGACCGCATGTTGGTACGTCTGGAACATCTTGACAAGTTGCTTAATCTTGCCGGCGAAGTGATTATTACCAGTTCGACGCTGCACGAACTTCAACGCGATATGGTTGACGCCGTAACCCATCACCGCCCCATGACCGAAGCCGATTTGCAAATCGTTAAGTCGGCGGACGAAGCCTCAGCACGAATCTCTCAAGATTTACACGATCTCGTCATGGCTATCCGAATGGTCGAAATCGGTGAAACGTTTAAGTTGTTCCGCCGTCCGGTGCGTGATCTCGGACGAAATCTGAAAAAAGAAATCGACCTGAAATTTGAAGGGGAAAAAGTTCTTGTTGACAAGGCGTTGGCGGAACGTCTCGTGGAACCGCTTCTCCATATCCTTCGAAATGCCGCCGACCACGGATTGGAAACTCCTATCGAACGGATTCACGAAAATAAAAGCGAAACCGGAATTATTTTACTCAAAGCAGTCGAACATGAACATGAAACGGAAATTATTGTTTCCGACGACGGACGCGGAATTAACGAGCAAAAAATTATTGAACGCGCCCAAACACTTGGTTTGACCCGCGCCGGTGAACAACTTTCCGTTTTGCAAATCCTTTGCATGTCCGGTTTTTCGACGAAGGAAAAAGCTACGGATACTTCCGGTCGCGGTGTCGGTCTTGACTTGGTCAATACGATGGTCGGCGAATTCGGAGGAACAGTGGAACTGGAAAATCAGCCGAAACGCGGTTGTACTTTCCGGCTGCACATTCCGAAACTGAAAGCGGTGAATATTATTGATGCGCTTATTGTCCGCTGCACCAACACGCTTTATGCTCTTTCGATTGATCAGGTTGTCAGTTTGCAGGGGATCAAGCCGGAACAGATTCAAGCCTCGATGGATCGTGAACGGTTCATCAAATATCTCGGCACTCCGATTGCTCTTTTCGATCTTTCGGAATTGCTCGGCGGCGGAACATCGGCTCAGGATAACCCCGAAGTTGTTCCGGTGGTGATTATTGAAGGTAAAAACGAGCGAATCGCCTGCGTGGTTACGGAATTTTTGGCTCCGTCGAAACTGGTCAATGTTCCGCTTGCCAAAGACATGTTTGACCGTGATGTAACCGGAATTGCCGGAACCTGTATTATCAGCGGCGGGCGGGTTGGAATGACGGTTGATATTAACACGGTGGTGGCGTTGGCAACCGGAGTTCCGCTCAAAACGGATGAAGGACATGAAGATGCTTCTTCCTTTTCCAAACCTGTTGTTTCGGAAACGGAAAAGGACAATTTTATTTTCAATAGTTCGGTTCCGGAGTCTGTGGTGATGCAGCATACGCAGGAGGAACTCATTACAAAAGCCAAATTGTCCGCCCAACGTGACCGGATTGCCAACCGGATTGAAGAATCGAGTCAAAAAGACCTGACTGATACGGATATTTCGGACTTGCTCACGGAGTTGTCGCGCGGACTCATGGAACTTCAGGATGTTCTTTTATCGTTGGAAAACGGCAAAGACCCGGAATTGATGAAAGAAGCGTTTCGGCGTCTTCACGCCGGCAAAGGTAATTTTACAATGCTTGGTGTTGGTGTTTCCGCCGGTTTGGCGCACGAATTGGAAACTCTTCTCGATCATGTCCGAAAAGACAGAATTGAAATGTCGCAGGAGTTGATGGACATTATGCTTGACGGTGTGGCGGAACTCAACGCCGCAACAAAAATGTTGCCGCAACAGATACCCGCACCCAATACGGCGTTGTTAGCGCGAATCGACGCCGTTATGAAATCGTTGGAAAACGACGAACCAATCACCGATCCGGATCAACTTCTTGGAACAGCATTTACGTTGGTTCCGACTGTCGAACTTCAACTTCTTGGGGCGTTGAAGCAAGGTTCGCAGGCTTATGAAACATTTATCCGGTTCAAACCGGGTCGGCAGGCGGAATTTTTAGTTGCCTACTTAACGCTTCGAAAACTTTGTTATCACGGAACAATTCTGGCAACATTGCCGAGTATTGCCGACATTGAAAACGGATATTGCGGTAACGCAATTAAAGTTCTTTGGGCGTCGCCGCTCAAACCGGAGGCGTTGAAAGAGGCAATTGATCATTGGGCGTTGCTTTTTAATATTGCGGAACATCACAGTGTTCCGACAACTGTATTCCGTTACGATGCAAACGCGGAAATCTAACGCAAATCCACCCATGTCATCGTTGGTACAATATCATCCGCGGCGTTTTCGTACGTTTCAATATATTTATCCGGTTGTGAGTCGCCGTGCGGGCGGATTGTCGATTGGGGTCAATCTGAGTCCGGCGGCTCAATGTAATTTTTCGTGTGTTTATTGTCAGGTGCTTGCCGAAACGCGAAAAATTACATATCGGGAAAATTCCGTGCGGAAAGATAATTCCATAACATCAATTAATCCTGATTTGCTTGAATCGGAGCTTCGGGAATTGGTGGGTATGGTCAATGACGGTTCGTTGTTTCGGGACACATGGCTTTCCCGCACGCCGCCGGAAAAACAGGTGTTGCGTGATATTGCGTTCAGCGGTGACGGCGAACCGACGTTATCGTTGCAATTTCCTGATGTTGTTTGCCGTGTTGCCGCTGTTCGCAGGGAACTCTGTACGGAATCGACAAAAATTGTTTTGATTACAAACGGCAGTACGCTTCATCGGGAACCGCTTCGCAACACGTTGAAAACATTACTCGCCGACAACGGCGAAATCTGGGCAAAACTTGACGCCGGAACGCCTGATTATTTCCGAACAATTGCGCGTTCAGCGATTCCGTATGAAAAAATTTTAGCGAATCTGACGGAGTTTTCAAAAACCGATCCGTTGGTGATTCAAACTTGTTTTGTTTTATTGCACGGTAAAGAGCCGGACAACAGCGAAATCCGGCAATATGCCGAACATTTGAGATTGATGGAGCGGATACAAAGGGTTCAGATTTACACGGCGGCGCGTCAAACGCCGGAATCATGGGTTTTACCGCTTTCTGACGGGCAACTTGACGGGATTTCCGAAACGGTGAGAAAATTGACGGGTTTACGGGTTGACTCGTTTTATTCGGCATGAATTTGTACTATTTTGATTTTTAATATTATTCAACAATTGCCTGCTAGGGCAAGCATGTTGGTAGCAAAAACGTTGTAAAAAATGGTCTTAACCCCGCCAGGGGTGTGATGTGCATAACCGTAGGTGGAGCGAAGCGCAACCTACGGATCGGAATCCCCAACCCGATATAAAAACAAAAGGTAGGCAATCGTTGGGTGAAAGCCATTCGCCGAACGGTTGCGTCGGCGTCAGCCGATAATGAATTTATGTTATGTTGGATGTTTCGATTGCCTAGGGCTGAAAGCCCTTAATATCTTAGCGTAGGGCAACGCCCTACGAATAAGGGATACATATAAATTTAAGCCCTGAAAGGGCGACA
>JAITQV010000013.1 GCA_031288765.1 Planctomycetaceae bacterium | reverse complement strand
CGTGACGAGGGGAATCACAAGGGCATTGAGACGGCAATCACAAGGTAGGCAACCGTTCGCCGAACGATTGCGTCGGCGTTAGCCGACAGTGACTGTGTACAATGTTGGTTGTGTTGATTGCCTATCGGCAAGCAACCCTTCGGCGAAGGGTTGCCTACCTTTTTCCCGCAAATTTATCAAAAACATGTTACAAAAGCCGGAAAACACACGGGAATTTTTTTTTATATCACGTGAAATTTTTTTTATCTCCCGAAGGATCAAAACATTTACACGTGTGAATTTTTCTTTTTCACGTGAAGTCAAAACCATTTCACGAGAGATAGAACCCGTTTCACGAGAGGAATCGGGTCAAACACACGTGAAACGGACTCAAATTCACGTGAGATGGACTTGAGTTCACGTGAAATGAAAACCAAAGCACGGGAAATAAAAAAAATTTCACGTGAAATAGAAAAAATCACACGTGTTGTTTTTCGGTTTTACCTTCAAAAACAACTAACTTTAACCTATTCAGTCCTTTGTTTTCAGTATTAACCCTATATCTTAACCCCGCAAGGGGTGTAATGTGCATAACCGTAGGTGGAGCGAAGCGCAACCTACGGATCGGAATTTCCCAACCCGATACAAAAACAAAAGGTAGGCAACCCTTCGCCGAAACGGTTGTGCCGGCGTTAGCCGACAGTGAATTTATGTAATATTGGTTGTTTCGATTGCCTGCCTAACTGAATAGATACGAATTATTACCGTTAAGGTAGAAAATTCGCGTGCGGCACCAGCAACTAGTATAGTTGTCGGAAAATCCCCAAGTGATTCGAGTCTATGCTCAAGAGTTTTGAGTCTACGCCCCGGAGTTTTGAGTCTACGCCCCAGAGTTTCAAGTCCACGCCCTGAGATTGAACTCTATTTCCCAGAGTTTTAACTCAATGCCATGGGGTTTCAAGTCCGGCAACAAGGGCGTCAAGTTCAATCCCTAGGGTTTTGAGTTCAATCCCTAGGGTTTTGAGTTCAATCCCTAGGGTTTTGAGTTCAATCCCTAGGGTTTTAAGTTCAATCCCTAGGGTTTCGAGTTCAATCTGCAAGGTTTCAAGTCCAATCTGCAAGGTTTCGAGTTCAATCTGCAAGGTTTCGAGTTCAATCTGCAAGGTTTCAAGTTCAATCTGCAAGGTTTCGAGTCCAATCTGCAAGGTTTCGAGTCCAATCTGCAAGGTTTCAAGTCCAATCTGCAAGGTTTCGAGTCCAATCTGCAAGGTTTCAAGTCAAATCTGCAGGTTTCGAGTTCAATCTGCATGGTTTCAAGTTCAATCTGCATGGTTTCAAGTTCAATCTGCAAGGTTTTAAGTTCAATCTGCAAGGTTTCAAGTTCAATCTGCAAGGTTTCAAGTCCAATCTGCAAGGTTTCAAGTTCAATCTGCAAGGTTTCAAGTCCAATCTGCAAGGTTTCAAGTCCAATCTGCAAGGTTTTAAGTTCAATCTGCAAGGTTTCAAGTCCAATCTCTGTCAATTAACCCCTTACCCGCACAGCCGGAAACCGTATTAACAGCGGTAATTGACGGCATTTTTGATCGTAATCCGTCAATAGTTCCAGTTCATGCCGAAAAGCAATGTGTGTGATGAATAATTTGAAGCGGTTTCCGCAGAATAACGAAAGTAAATGTCCAAACTTGATCCCATTGACGAAGTAAAACCGCCGCCGAAAAAAAATCGGGTTTCCGTAATCTCATGCCCCGGAATGGAAAAAACGGTTGGAGCATCGGTAAACGAAGCAACATTTAAGAGGTTTCGGTTTCCCAATTCCTGAAGAATCCCTCCGTACAAACGCGGAGTTGTAACCGAATAAATTCCGGTTGTCTTCCACGAATACCGAACTCCAAACAGGAAAGTTGTTTTCGAATCGTTTTTCGGCTCAAGTTCGAGGGAAACATACCGCAACCCAAAATACGGCTCCACTTTTCCAAGCCCTTGCGTCCACCATGTTCCGGCTTCAGCATTGAAATTCCACTGAATCGCCGTCCGAAACGGAAACGATTGCTCATTGTAGCCAAGCCCGCCCTCAAAATCAAAGAATAAACTTTGTACCGTTGTGCGAAAATAGGCGGAACTATGAACAGAGGAAAGGTTTGATTGCCATTGAAGTGATTTGTTGACACCCTGCGCCGAATTTTTGTTTCCGCCCAGCAAAATTCCGAAAAGTAATTGCCGTCCGATTTGCCGGTCAATACCAGCCGACACTCCATACGAATAATATTCCAAATCAAAAAATCCGTCGGAATGACCAAGATGACTCCAATTGCCGAAACCGCGAACCCATGTCCGAAGCCGCCGCGGTGATTGGGGAAGAGAAAAATCAAAAGCAAACGGTTGCCGGAAAAACGGTAAAACGCCCGACGGCTTCGGAAAAATTAATCCCGAAAGAGAATTTTGACCGCGTTCTCCCTGCACATCATTTTCCGCATCTTCCGCTGAAAAAGCAGGCGAAACCGAAAAAACACAGAAACAAAGAGCAAACAACACAAAACACCGCACGATGTCATAATTTATCATCGTTCGGTGTTTGTGGGCGGTTTGCAACATCATAAGGAATTTGCAGCCGGAGTTCCGGCGGCGTTAATCCTGTAAACAAAGTTTTTTACATTTTAATCGATGTTTTACATATTACTTTTTACTTTAATATTACTTTGTAACATTTCCGGTGGGATTTTCGGCAACAGGCAACGGAGTTGCCAAAGTTGCCGGAGCGGCTGAAGTTTCAGCCGGAGCCGGTGTTGTTGCTCCTGTTGTTGCTCCTACTGCTCCGGTTGGAGTTGTTCCGTTTTCTTGCGGAGTTTCGGATTGCGGGCGCGGAGCAATAAGCGGAACATGCGCTGTACCGCCGTTTTGGTTGCTTTTTACAAATAGTTGCGGCGCATCGTCTTTGGCAAAACCTGCACGGAACAAAATTCCGTCGTTAACAGGTTGCCCGACAACATTGGCGCCATGCGGACTGCGAACAATCAACTCTCCGCCTAATTCTTCGGAAGAACCGATTTCCGTAAAGAACTTCCATTTGTCCATCGGTGTTAATGTCAAATCATCCGGACTGGTGAAAATCCGGTTGCCGACAAAAACATGACCTTGGTATTGTGTTCCGATGAACTTTTTACCAAGAATCACATTGTTGGCGAGAACGGAACCTTCTTTAATGATCACGTCCTCTTTACCTTCGGCGTTGAAAAGTGTAGCCTGTTTGGTAATTTTCAGCGAGCCGACCTCAAGGGCGTCGAACTTTGTTTTACCGGACATGAAAAACACAACACACGCACCGACAATTCCGCCAATCAAAGCGGAAAACAGCGAACTAACAATCTTCTCACTCATTCATAAACCTCCATGTTTAAAAGGGGGGAAATTTTAACCGGTGAACTCATTTACCGGTTTGGTGTCAACCATTTAATGTGAAAATCGAAGTTATCGGATTGAAATTTCCGGCTTTCACATGCAACGGGGCGGATTCTAGCAAAGAATCCAAAATAAATCCAGACCAATTTTTAAAAATTCTTTTCCCATTTGGATTTTGTGGTATGATAGTGCATTCTGAAGTGAGCGGGCGGTTTTTTTTTGACTTTTTTCCAACAACCTAAAACGATGACTTGGCTGCGTTTATTACATTATTTAACGGCATGTTATGCAATTTTTCTGACATTGCTTTTATGGTTACCCAACCCGAAAGTTTTGTTTTATGGTTGGCAACCGTCGGGTGATACCGGCGGGTATGCGCATCTGTTTACATTTACAATACTTGGTTTTTTGGTGGAGTTGGGGCGCAGGAAAAAAAGTTTTCTGTTTTGGGTATTTTGGCTTATATTATATGTATTTCTTACTGAAATTGTTCAGGAGTTATTACCGATTCGGTCATTTGAGTGGGTTGATATTTTTCAGGATATTTTTGGAATTGTGATTGGTTTGGCGGTTGGTTTATTTTGCCGGTTTGCCGCCGCAAAAATCTCAAAGAAAACGTAAAAAATTAGCATTTAGTGGGAAAGCGGAGAGTTGAGAGCGGATAGTGCCGCAAGCGGAATCATTGCCGCCGCGTTAGAAAATCAGGTTAAAAATGAATTTTGCCCTGCGTAATTACTCAACAAATCACTGAATAGATACAATTTTTTATCCTTTTGGATTTTTCTTTTTTTGCGTTTTTCCGCGCAATATTTGTGTTTTCTGCGTTAAAAAACAAGCGGTTGCCTTTCCCCCCTATTGACTTGGAGTAAACTCTAACCGGTAAAATGTTCTTAATCAAATTTGACCGCCGGAATCAATACGGAATCAATTTCAAATCAATTTCAACTTTTGTCATTAAACAACATTTTTTGGAATAAAAATAATTTTATGACCATTGCAGAAGTCGGAAAAAAATACGGACTTTCCGCCGATACGCTTCGTTATTATGAACGTATCGGGTTGATTCCAAGCATCCGCCGCGCCGAAAACGGTAGAAGAAATTATACGGAAGATGATTGTAATTGGGTTGAGTTTATCAGGTGTATGCGGAATGCCGGTGTTAAAGTCGGGGCGTTGGTCGAATATGTTGCGTTGTTTCAGCAAGGCGATTCAACTCATGCCAAACGAAAACAAATCCTCATCGAACAACAAAAACAATTAACACAAAAATTCAACGAAATAAAAGATACTCTCAACCGTCTTAATTACAAAATCGAAAATTACGACAAACGGCTTGTTCCTGTGCAAAGAAAATTAACCCCTCCTAATAATGAAAGGAAATTTTTATGAGTAAAAAAATTCTTGTTGCGTATTATTCGCATTCCGGCAACACCCGGACAATCGCCGGTTTGATACACAAAATCACCGATAGCGATTTGTTCGAAATTTTGCCGAAACAACCTTACCCCGAAAATTACAATCAATGCGTCGAACAAGCGAAACGCGAAATCAATTCCGGTTACAAACCCGAATTGCAAAACGGCGTTTCGAATATCGGAGCGTATGATATTGTTTTTGCGGGTTCGCCGAATTGGTGGAGTACGCTTGCGCCGCCTGTGGTAACGTTTTTGTCAAGTTATGATTTTGCGGGCAAAACGGTTATTCCGTTTTGTACTCACGGCGGAGGCGGAAAAGGGCGTTGTCTTGCGGATGTTGAAAAACTAACGCCGAAATCAAACCACCTCGAAGGTTTTGTAATTTCCGGCAACAGAGCCGGTAACAGTGCCGACAACAGTGCTGGCAACAGTGCCGGCAACTCCGCACAACCGGAAATCAAAACCTGGCTGCAAAAAATTAAAATAATAAACTAAACAATAACTAAACCAATTAACCTTAATGAAAGGAAAAATTAAAATGGCAAGTTTAAAACTTTTGCCGGAAGTAAAAATGTTGAGCGTTATTGTTGTGATAATGTTTATTGTTGCCGGAATTGCCGGAGCGCAACAAAACAGCGCAAACCAAAATCAAAACCAAAACGATCAGAAAGGAAAAAACCTTGTGAGCGAAAACAGTCAAAAAACAGATACAGTAAAAAAACAGACAGCAGGACGCAGTATTTTAGGAGAGTTCGCGCCAAAGTTTGCCGAACTGAACGACGACGTACTTTTCGGCGAAGTATGGTCACGCGAACAGGAATTATCGGCTAAACACCGCAGCATGATAACTGTTTCGGCGCTTATCAGCGGCGGAAATTTTGAACAACTTGTTCCACATTTGAAAAAAGCGAAGGAAAACGGTATTACAAAAACCGAAATTGCCGAAATAATCACGCACCTTGCCTTTTACACAGGATGGCCCAAAGCGTGGTCGGCGTTCAACATTGCAAAGGAGATTTACAACGACGGAAATGATTTGTCCGCCAAAATCGAAACATCGTCCGCCAATTATGTGAGGTTGGCAAAAATTCGGGTTGATG
>JAITQV010000012.1 GCA_031288765.1 Planctomycetaceae bacterium | reverse complement strand
GACTTTTGTTTTTGGGGGACGTGATCCGGCGGTTGCGCTTCGCTTCACCGCCGGTTATGCACATCTCGCCCTGCGGGCTTAGGACAAAAAAACATTCCGCTGAATAATTACGGGTTTTTCAACACGGAAAACACGAAAGAACACGGAAATTCGCGGAATATGTTCGCATTTTTCCGCGCAATATCCGTGTTTTCCGTGTTTAAAACTCCCTTTTATGTTTTTTTGAACACGGAAAACACGAAAGAACACGGAAATTCGCAGAATGTTTTCGCGTTTTTCCGCGCAATATCCGCGTCTTCCGTGTTTAAAATTCCCTTTTATGTTTTTTTGAACGCGGAAAACACGAAAGAACACGGAAATTCGCGGAATGTTTTCGCATTTTTCCGCGCAATATCCGCGTCTTCCGCGTTTAAAATCCCCTCTGCCGTGTTTAAAATCTCCTTTCAACTTTTTTTGAACACGGAAACACAAAATTACACGGAAAAACATAAAACCAAAACCTCCGTGTTGTATTCTTATAGCCCTTTGTTAAACTATGATACGGCATAAATCTTATTTTCAACCTGATTTTTCCAAACAAAACAACCTTATAGTTAATAGTTTACAGCGAATAGTTAATAGTAGAGGACGCAAGCGGAATTATTTTGCTGCAATATGTTTAATCCGATTGCGAATTATTAATTATTCACTATAAATTATTAACTACTAGGGTTGTTTTGTTCGGAAATAAGGTCGAAAATAAGATTATGTAGAAATATTCCACCGAATAAATACCACACAAACGAAAAATTGTTTACCCCAAAGGCGAAAACAAGTTCGTTTTTGCGGTCAACGGATGTACAGTGAGAGTTTTTATGCTGCCGGAACGTTCGCAAGAGCAAGAAATTGAGTATCTCAGAGCCGAACTGGATTCTATTTCCCGCAAAGCCGCCCGCTCGGAAGTTATCGCCCAAAGCCTCCGTGATACCCAACACCGGTTGGATTTACATATTAGTAAATTCGCCCGTATGCACGATTATGCCCAACGCGCCTTCTCCGCCAAAGATACCCAAACCCTGCATACAACTATCGCCGAAGGTATTATCGATATCTTTCAACTCGAAGCCGCCGCCCTCTTCGAGATCAATTTCGCCGACCAACAACTTATCCTGCTCAACGGTTTGAATCTGGAAACCGAAGAAACCGTCTTCACCCTCGACCCCGAAGAATGGAAATCCCAAGGATTCGCCGGCTATCTCCTTTCCCCAAAACCGCAAGCCTACTGCGAATCCCCCGTAACCGCTAAAATCTGGGCGGAAATGGGATTGTCCCATGTCATCGTTATGCCCGCACTCAACAACCGCCAAAAAATAAACGGCTTGATTCTGGGCGGCATCTCCGAAACCAATAAAGATTTTTACGACTTCCTGCCGCAAGAATTAACCTCCCCCTTCATGGTGTACTGCCAACAAATGTACGGAATTATGGGTCTTTTCGAGGCGGTTGACCAAGCAAACCAGGCGGCTCACGCCAAAAGCCGCTTCTTCGCCAACCTCAGCCACGAAATCCGTACCCCCATGAACGCAATTATCGGTATGACCCAAATCGCCGAACGTTCCGATGACCCCGAAGAAATCAACCGCTGCATCAAACAAATCAATACCTCCTCCAAACATCTCCTCTCCCTAATTAACGACGTCCTCGATATCTCCAAAATCGAAGACGGAAAATTTAACCTCGCCCGAAATGCCTTCGACCTCCGCCAACTCGCCGAATCCATCCGCAACAGCATGATCCAATTCGCCCAAAATAAGTCCCAAACCTTCGATGTTGACTTTCATTACCCCAATAACCTCCGCTTGATCGGCGACGATATGCGGCTCTCCCAAGTCCTCCTCAATTTGTTAAACAACGCCATCAAATTCACGCCGGAAAACGGGTCGGTGAAATTGGATATTTCGGAATTTTCGCAAGATCACGACTCGGTAACTCTCCAATTCGCCGTAACCGACACCGGTATCGGAATTGCGCCGGAACTTCGGGAGCGGATCTTCAAACCCTTCGAACAAGCAGACAACACCATCTCCCGAAATTACGGCGGTACCGGACTCGGTTTGGCTATCAGCCAACATATCGTCGGACTTATGGGAGGTTTCATCCGTGTCGAAAGCACTCCGGGGAAAGGTTCACGCTTTGCCTTCTCCGTCCGCTTCGAAAAAGATAACTCCCTCCCGCAAAAAAAGAACGAACAACAAATTAAAAAAGAACACGCCGACTTCTCCGGCTATAAAATTCTGGTCGCCGACGACGTCAAAATAAACCGGTTGATTATTTGCTCCTTGCTCAAAGATACCCATATCACAATCGAAGAAGCCGAAAACGGAAAGGAAGCCCTCGAAAAAATACAAAATTCCCCCGCCGGATATTATCTGCTTGTACTCATGGATATGCAAATGCCCGTTATGGACGGCTGCACCGCAACCCGAATGATTAGGGCTTCCCAACACCCCGACGCTAAAATATTGCCGATTATCGCAATGACCGCAAATGTTTTTAAGGAAGATGTTCAAGAGGTTCTCGATGCCGGAATGAACGGGCATATCGGAAAACCCGTCGATATCCAAATCGTCCTCGATACCATAAAAAAATCCATCAAAAAATACCCCGCAAAAAAAATTTTTTAACCCAAAAAATATCCCCCCTAATTCCAATATGGAAATTATAAAATGCCCAAAACAATATATGTTTTATTGAACGGAATATTTTTTATTCTTACATTGTTCTCAACGATTGCCGCGGTGCTTGTCCACTTCAATACCTTTCTGTTCAACAAATATCCCAAACCCGATATTTTGACAATGCCGTTGGGTGTCCTTATCATGCTCTTAATATTTATTCCTTTTATAGCTATGATAATAATGTTTGTAAGTACCACAAACCTAAATGATCCAAACAATAAACCAATATCGTTCTTACCGGAAAACAACCAATTTGTTATGAATACTATTGTGTTATGTCTTCTCTATGCAGCCTTTAACTTTTTTATGTGGCTTCCGCATGACGGTAGTCCCGAGATTATTGATGGAAAATATGTATTAAGTCGG
This sequence comes from Planctomycetaceae bacterium, assembly GCA_031288765.1. Taxonomy (GTDB): domain Bacteria; phylum Planctomycetota; class Planctomycetia; order Pirellulales; family Thermoguttaceae; genus WRKP01. Next base: position 3,968 of record JAITQV010000012.1, on the reverse strand, counting down.
AAAGGAAAAATTCTAGCTGAAATAACAGAAGAAGAATATGGGAAACGGAAAGTTCTTGATGTGAGACTTTTTTCAGGACATTGGCTCATTTTTGCAATAGTTCCCATGTTCCATTTCTATGGTAATCTCGCCCAAAAAAATAATCATATCAATAACCATGCAAACAATTAAATTTTAGCGTATTGATTCAATCCTTTGTTAAACAACGACGCAAGGTAGGCAATCGTTCGCCGAGCGATTGCGTCGGCGTCAGCCGACTGGGAAATTTGTCGGCGGACGGTTGCGTCGGTGTCAGCCGACCTTCGGATATGCGGTAGGGGCGAAAAATGTTTCGCCCATGATTGCGGCGGTTTGACAATTGCAGGCGGTTCGGGAGAATTAAATATTATGAAGTATTCGGTTCAATTCAGATTCGAAACTAAGGTCAAACCAACAAAAACAGTTTACGTTCCGTCCGGTACGTTGTTGACAGTTGCGGCTTCCGAAGCCGGTTTGCCGTTTCATACCAATTGCGGCGGCACCGGAATTTGCGGAAAATGCCGTGTCAATATCAACGGAAATACACAATTAGCCTGCCAAACCGTTGTCGAAAATAATCTCGAAGTCCTCGTTCCCGAATCCGCCTTGCGGCATAACGAAAAAACCGTTGTTGTCCAAACAGAATCCTTTCCCGAAATCAGACAACAGGACATTGTTAAACGCACCGGACATCAATTCGGGGTTGCTGTTGATATCGGGACAACAACCTTAGCCGCCGAATTACACCAATTCGGCGATCCAATCGGCAATCCCAATACGGTGCGGACGGCTTCCCGCGCCAACCCGCAACGGAATTACGGCGATGACGTGATTACACGGATTCAAAAAATTATCGAAGAACCGGTTTTTCTGGCGAAATTGCAGGAATTGATAGTTGGTGCCGTTGATGAAATGTTGGCGGAACTTGCGGAAAAAGCCGGAATCAACACAACAGACATTTCGCTTCTTTCCGTTGCCGGCAACACCGTTATGGAATATCTTTTTCTTGGTATTGATCCTTCGCCGCTGGGTTTTGCTCCGTTTACGGCGCCGGTTTCGGAATATCCGGTTTGTCGGGGACGCGACATCGGTCTGAAAACCGTACCGGACGGAATCATTGAAACATTACCGATTTTCGGGGGATTTGTCGGCGGTGATATTGTTGCCGGAGTGATTGCGACGGAAATACACAAGAAAAACCGCCAACAACCGGAAAAAAACCGCCAACATCCATATTCTTGTAAACCGCGTGCTTTTTTTCTGATTGACATCGGCACCAACGGCGAACTGGTTCTATGTTACGGCGATGAAATCCACACCGCCGCAACCGCCGCCGGACCTGCGTTTGAAGGCGGTCGGATTGAACACGGCATGTTGGCGGTTTCCGGCGCGGTTGATCGGGTTAGGCTTCAAACCACAGAATCGGAAGGGATTGAAACCGGCGAAGTATCCATTTCCACAATCGGCAACCAACCGCCGCAAGGAATTTGCGGCAGCGGGTTGATTGACGCTGTTTCGGAGTTACTGCGGTGTGGGTTGATTAAGCCGAACGGTCAATTTAATGTCAAAGCGGATTCGCCTTTTTTGCGTTTTTGGGCAATGGACAACGGCAAACCGTCTTTTGTATTGGTTTCGGAGGCGGATTCGGGTTGCGGGGAGGCGATTTTGTTGACGCAACGGGATATTCGCCAGTTTCAATTGGCGACCGGAGCGATTCGTGCCGGAATCAGGTTATTGCTGCAGCAACAGGGATTACAACCGGAAGATATTGAAAATTTTTATATTGGGGGCGGATTCGGAAGTTTTATTCGTTTGGAGGCGGCGCAACGTGTTGGGTTATTGCCGGTTGAAGTTCCGTTGGAGCGAATCCGGTTTTGCGGCAATACTTCGCTTGCGGGAGCGAGGTTATCGTTATTGGACATGCGGTATCGGGAGGAATCGTTTATTCTGGCGCGGCGCGCCCGCCACATCGAACTGGCGTCTCTTCCCAATTTCACAACCGTTTATGCTGACGCCATGCTTTTCACGCAATAAAATTCCTGTTAATATTTCAACGGAAATTTTCTTAAACGTTTTTCCGCAAAAGGTGGGCGGTTGTTTTAATCAATCGGATCGCCGATTAACATGAGTTTACCAAACCAGACATTCGTACCTTGAAACTTCGGTTCGGCAAGCTCTTTTTCCGGTTCCTTCAGACGAAATGCAACCGGTTGCCGGCTTGGTTGTTCGGGGTGAACTTCCACCGTAATGGTGTGGATAACGTCGGGATCAAGATTGACCGCTAAATCAAGCGTCGCAAGACGATGATACGTACAATAAGAATCAAATCGGGCAACCGGTTTGTCCTTTGTTTTTCCATCAACCGTAATTATTACCTGTCCGCCGTTGGGACCGAGCAAATCGTAAATTTTCGCCTGCGTACCTTTGAACCGAAACGTTAATTTACTGCCCGGCTTTCCCGAATACCAAATCGCCCCAAGCCGATTCCCAAACGATTTTTGAAGGTTGTCGTTGTTATCGAGTTTTTTCCATTCACCTTGAAGCATTGATTCGGCAATCGGAACCAATCGGGCGGCTTCCCAATGATCACCGATAAACGTTTGGGCAAGTTTGGGTTGATGAGAAACCGGCTTTGTTTCTTTCCTCGTTTCCTTCCTCGTTTCAGACATCGTTTCAAAACTTTCGATTACCGCCTGAGCATAGATTTGGTGTCCGGCGTCAAGCGGATGAACACTGTCGGTCGAAAACAAAATCACACCCTCAGGAGCGGATTCGCCTCTGAACAACAGTTTTCCCGCCTTCTCCAAAGCAAAAACCGGAACCGCAAAATTGATTGACGGAATGCCGTAGAAATCGGCAAGAAGTTCCATCGAAGACATCGGTTTGTTGCAAACTCCTTCGCGGGGTTCTTTGGCGGAGGCTTCGGAAACCGTATAAACAAACACAATATCCGTTTGGGAATCTGCCTTCCACGTTTGACGAACAATCCCCTCCATACTTCGCCAGATATTCTCCGGCGATACCCCGCCGTCATTGACGGCAAATTCAACAAACAATAAATCGGGTTGATGCCGAAGAACATCATGAAAAAGCCGGAAAACCCCCAAATTACTGCCCGTACCGCCAATAGCGGCGTTAATTTCGTTGATTTTTGCGTTTGGAAAGGTTTTTTTGAACCATTCCGTCGTCTTGGGACGCCAACCGTCCGCCGCCGTAATAGAACCGCCAAGATACGCAATTTTAACCGTTCCGCCTTCGTTCAATTTGGCAAGAACATTACCAACACCGTCCCGAATTTGTAATTGTTCCATTGGAACCAATCGAAATTCCGGTGTTTCGGCAAAACAAAGAAACGGAATAAAAATAAACAAAACCCCAATACAAAAACTTCCCAAAATACGGTTCATCATAATCCCCTTAACAAATTAAAAAATGGTCAAATTAAAAGATTTTTCGGAAACAGTCAAACGTCAAAACGGTTATAGTTTAGCAAACGAAATCAAAAAAACAACCATTGTGACGGAGAGTTGATAGTTAATAGCGGAGAACGCAAGCGGAATTTTTTTCTAAAAGATATGCCAACAAGAGGTAGGCAACCGTTGGGTGAAAGCCTCTCGCCGAAACGCCCCTACATATACGAAGGTCGGTTAACGCCAATGTAACCCTTCGGCGAAGGGTTGCCTACAGGACTGAATAGATACAACTATTAACTAATTTCGCCTCCGATTACCGCGGATTCATGCCCCTTTGCCGCGGGATTGCCCCCGTTTGCCATGAATCTGCCCCCGTTTGTCATGAATCTGCCCCCGTTCGCCATGAATCTGCCCCCGTTCGCCATGAATCTGCCCCCGTTTGTCATGAATCTGCCCCCGTTTACCATGAATCTGCCCCCGTTTGCCATGAATCTGCCCCCGTTTGCGTGAATCTGCCCCCGTTTGTCATGAATCTGC
>JAITQV010000007.1 GCA_031288765.1 Planctomycetaceae bacterium | reverse complement strand
ATGTTGGTTGTTTCGGTTGCCTATCGGCAAGCGGCGTTTCGGCGAAACGCCGCCTACCTTTTGTTGGCAAACTTCCGTAGGTTGCGCTACTGATATGCACATCTCGTCCTTTGCGAGGTTAAGATTCCGAGTTAAAACTGAAAACGAATGATTGAAAAGAGAAGAATATTTTGCGATTACCTTAACGGTTTGAACGCTGGGCAATAGAAGAGCGGTTAAAACACCAATAATCGCAATTATCACAAGAAATTCGACCAATATAAAGGTTTTAGCCCGAAGGATGAGATGTACATAGTTTATTAGTTGATAGTACCGTAAGCGAATTTCTTATCAAAATTGTAAAACTTCGTTTGCGGCACTATTCACTTTGAAATATTCACTTCAACGATAAAACATTACTTTACTTCGTCGAGTTTGACCCAACGTTTTTCGTTAGCGGCAATCATTGCGGCTTCGAGAACACGTTGCGTTTGATAGGCGTCGTTGAAGTCGGGAATCGGAACCGTCGGCGTCTTGCCCGCTAACTTGAGCACAATATCATACGCCATACTGGTAAAACAATGTTCATAACCAATTAAGTGTGCATCAGGCCAATAATTGGCAACATAAGGATGATCGCCGCCATGTGTACACATAATTGTTGTCCAACCTTGCACCGCTCGAGGACGTGTTGCATCATAATACTGTAATGTATTCATGCTTTCAAAATTGAATTTGAGCGATCCTTTGGTTCCGTTGATTTCAAAACCGTTGGCATTTTGGTTACCGGTTGCCTGCCGTGCCGCTTCGTAAGAACCAACGGCTCCGCTGTTGTACTTAACGAGAAACAATACCGCATCGTCAACTGTTACATCGCCCATTTTGACGTTTCCGGCTTCTGTTTTTGCGTAACGCATTTGCTCGTCGGTAACAATTCCCTTGCCGGAATCCTGTTCAATAATCTTGCGTTGTTTGACAAATGTTTCGGCAATTGCGCCGCAAACCGTGTCAATTTCAAAACCGGTAACAAATCGTGTCATATCAACAATGTGGGCGTTGAGATCGCCGTGTGCACCGCTTCCGGCAAGTTCTTTCTTGAACCGCCACGCAAATGGAACCGATTCATCCGCCCAATCCTGAAGATAAGCCGCCCGAACATGACGGATTTCACCAAGTGTTCCGTCTTTAACCAGCCGATGCGCAAACGCAACCGCAGGCGCACGGCGGTAATTAAACCAAACAAACGTTTCGACATTTGCTTTTTTTGCGGCTTCCGCCATTTCGCGTGCTTCGGCTAATGTTCCGGCGATAGGTTTTTCGCAGGAACACGGTTTTCCGGCGGCAACAGCGGCTTTGGCGGGCGGAGCGTGCATGAAATTGGGCGTAACAATGTCAACAAGACCGATTTCCGGTGATTTGACGAGTGTTTCCCAATTGGTCGAGGCGTTTTTCCAACCCCATTTTTCCGCAAATTTTTGCGGATTTTCCGCCTCCATTCCGTAAACCGTGTGTTTAACCGGTTTGATCGGCGGGTCGAAAAATTTATTAACTTGTCCCCATGCGTTCGAGTGGGAACGCCCCATAAAACCTTGTCCAATTAACGCAACATTGAGTGTGTCTGTCATAATACTTCTCCTTAGTCGGAATGACCAAAATGGAATTAAATGAAACTTTCCAAACTAAACTTGTTATCGAAAACAATCTTATTAAAGTTACCGCGTCCAACACGGCAACAAACCAAAGAGTAAGTATTTTATCGAATCCCCAATCCGGTTTCAAGTATGTTTTGGGAATTTTGGGGTTGAGACAATCTCTTTACAACTTTTTTAAAAAATCGTTCGACAAATAACCGAATAGATACAAATCACGTAAATCCTGTTTGTCCTGTTTTCCAGCCAAAAAGATTGTATCTATTCACTATCAACTATGATCTTTTGAAAGGTTTCAAGAAATCTGAGTTACGTGAAACACCATGGGCGGTTACGTTTTAATTCGGATTGAAGAATATCCATGCAAAGATTGACATCATCAACAATTTGAAAATCATACATTCCGACACAAAGAAAATCCGCTCCCGATTCAAAAGCAAAACGAAAACCATCTTTCGGCGGAATTGCTCCCGCTGCAAGCACTTTAAAACCAATCCACGGCTGTTTGAGCGAATTCATAAATTCAATAGTCTCTTCCGGTTTACGGCAATACACATTATCATGTTCCGGTTTGTCGGACATTCGCGACCAATAGTTGCCGTGGTGAATTGTTTTCATCCAGAAATCGGGTTCAATTCCGTGTTCGACACAGGCTTTGATTGTTTCGATTCGGTGTCCTCCAAGCCCGACAGGAGCATCTTCTTTACGAATCCGTTCAACAAATTTTGCAATTTCATCGAATTTGCCTTCCCGAACCAGCCGATCATTGGTTTCGCCTTGAATATACGCTGCCGCCGCTCCCTTGTCGAGGCAATTAAGAGCCCCGTCCAACGACGAACAATCCGCAATATAATGCAGAGAACCGTCCGCCTTTTCCCAATAATCGGTCATAATACCAATATGTGAATGATGCCCGAGATAAGCATTGACACCGCAGGCTTCCGCCATTTTGAATGTTGCGATAATTTTATCACGGGTATGATAGGCTTTCACGAGTTCGGAAACGTACATTAAATCGCGTGAATGCGCCCAACCGCCAATCAGATTACCGCCCATAATAATCCGGCTTAGTTCAATACCTTTGAGGGTTGCTTTCGACATGGTTTTTTTCAAATCGGAAAATTTTCCCCAATTGGTATGTGTTCGTGAAGCGCCGGAAAGTGCGTCAACCGTAACATCTTTTACTCCGGTAGATTTTGAATCTTCGGCGAGTTTTTGTGCGAGAACCTGTTCTTCGTTACTAAGAATTGCGGTTCCTGCCGCAAGCGCCGCACCGCCGACAACAATTTTGCCTAATACTTTACGCCGATCGGGATTGTCGGGTTTGGATGAAAGATTATTCATGTTATTTTATTGTCAGAGTTTAAGGGAATAGGAACTGAAAATCAAAACGATCATAACATATTCGGGAAATTTCTAAACCCCTCCTTGTTTCCAAGAATCGCAAACTATTTTAATATCACAAAATATTCTTGACAAGGGAGTTTTTTTGTATTTATTCGCACCGATTCAGTCATGTAGGCAACCGTTCGCCTATTTTACAATTAACAATTCATAAGGTAGGAATCCTTCGCCGAACGATTGCACCGGCGTTAGCCGGCAAATTTTTGTTTTCACACGGCAATCATAACCGCCAACATTTGCAAATTTTTGATTGGTATGGTTTGCGTGATTCTCTGTTGTCGGCACGCCGACAACGTAACCCTTCGGCGAAAGGTTGCCGACCTTTTAAATTGTTAATCAAGAGTTAGGCAATCGTTCGCCGAACGATTGCACCGGTGTTAGCCGGTAAATTTCTGTTTTCACACGGAAATCATATCCCCCAATATTTGCCAATTTTTGATTGTTATGGTTTGCGTGATTCTCTGTTGTCGGCACGCCGACAACGCAACCCTTCGGCGAAAGGTTGCCGACCTTTTAAATTGTAAATCAAGAGGTAGGCGAACTTTCGGCAAGGTATTCGGCACACGCGCCGGAGTCCTTGGCACACGCGCCGGAGTCCTTGGCACACGCGCCGGAGTTCTTGGCACATGTGCCGGAGTCCTTGGCACATGTGCCGGAGTCCTTGGCACAT
>JAITQV010000006.1 GCA_031288765.1 Planctomycetaceae bacterium | reverse complement strand
CTGATAAGCCAAACGGTTCTTTGGCTGGCGGGATTTTTTGCGATTACCGGTCTTTTGTGGCGTAAACCGCCTAGTATCGACACGGAACAGAGTATTATTGCCGTTTTGGTTTTAACCGTTTGGGTTGGTTTTCTGATTTTCCTGTCCCGTGTGTCCCGCGCCTCCCAACAACCGGAAAATACAAAAATTCATAACTCCTTTTGGATTCCCGTTTTGTTAATCGGATTCCTTTTACCGTTTCCCTTGCCGGTTTTTTATGTTTTCTTGCTGGGAATTGCCGAAGTTTTTCGGCGGTTGCCGACACGAAAATTACGCCCGCAAAATACTCCGCCGCCGGTTATACCGGTTGAGGACAACTCCGATCAAGAGGACTGTTTTGATAATTCCATAACACAAAAAATTGTCCGCCGTCTCTCCGAAACAGGAAAAGACCGGTTGGAAGGAACTTTTCTGGTTGGATTTCAGGACGATCAATTAACGGCAACCATTCATATTCCGTTTTGCCCTGTTTTTGAATCCGATCCCAATGTCAATGTTTTTCTTCTCGACGATGCTGATGTTAAGTGGAACATTTTTAAACCGCATACTTTTGGAGTTCGAATTGATCTTAAAAGAAACTCCCGTAAAATTCGGCAAGTCCGTATCATGGTTGTTGCGGAATAAAAATAGAAACCGTATTTCTTTGCGGCTCCTCCGCAACCGTGCCGAAAAACGGTCGTCCGCTCCGCTTGAAATTGAAATTGTTTTCAACTACAATAGGACTCCGTTCACAATGTTAGCCGGTTTATGTTATTTTAATTTATTATTAGTTCATATTTCCGGCTGAAAATTATTTCTAAAACCTTAATCCCAAAAAGGCAACTTATGAAAACAATTCGATTTTTAACAGTGTTTGCAGTAACGGTGTTTACAGTTATGGCGATGAGTGTTTCCGTGTTTTTCGCTGCGGAAATAACACAACAACATTTACCGCCGGTCAACCAATTAGCGTCCGAAAATTTACAGGAACGTGAAAAAGCCCAACAAGATTGGCAAAATTATTGCCGGTCAATCGGGCTTGATTTGCAACTTTGCGCGGCGGCATGTGAAGAGATGCTTAATGTTGTTGCTGATGAAAACGTTCCGGTTGAAGCCAAAGTTTGGTTGATTCGTCAACTCGGAATTGTCGGCGGCGGCTGGGTTCCTTCGCATCTTGAAAAATTGCTTGATCATGAAAATATTCGTATCCGCGACGAAGCAGCAAGAGCATTGGCAAATATTCCCCATAACAAAGCCGCCGAAGTGTTGAAAAAATCCAATTCGCAACTTGCCAAAGACGCATTGACCCAACACTCTGTTGATCGTGATATTCTCAAAAAAACCGGAAACGAAACCGCATTGCCGCAACAATTACCGTATGCGGACGAATCTGTTGTAACGGAATGGATGAAAAAATACGATCAACTCGGTGATTTTGAAAAAGCCCAAACGCTTGCCGGTTTAACGGTACGAAAAGATAAACAATATCTTGCGTATGCCGTCAATGCGTTGAAAAGCAATGATGAATCGCTTCGTAATGCGGGTATTTCGGCGGTTGGTGCTTTGGGCGGAGTTCGGGAGATTCCGGTGCTTCTCGATCAGGCTTTTAACGGGGCAAACAAAGAATTGGCGAAAAATGTTTTGTCGCGAATGGTTGACAAAGGCTTTGATGATGCGTTGCTTGAACATCTCAAAGCGGAAAAGGATGCCGGACGGTTTGAAATGATTGCCGATGTTTTGAGCCGCCGTTACAACAATTCGGTATTGCCGGTTGTTTTGGAACGTGCCAAAGCAGCGGATACGCAGAATCGTTTGGCGTTGATACGAATTGCCGAAAATCTTGCGGTCAAGGAAAATGTCAATGATTTTATTGATGTTTGGGAATTGATTACCGACCGCGGTCAACGTGATCAGGCGGAACAAATTATTGCCCGTCTTGTCAACGGCGATTCCGAACCGGTAGTGAAAAAACGTACTGAAAAAAATTACGCCGATATGTTTTCGCTGCTTGGTCGAATCGGTGACGAAAAATCGATTAAAGAGATAACTGATCGTGTCTTCAAACGTTCTCTTGACGCCGGATTATCCGCCGCAACACCGGAATTGACCGCTGCCGCATTGAGAGCAATGTGTAATTGGCCCGACGGACGTGTTGCGGACGATTTACTTCTTGTTGCGGAAAGCAAAGATTTTTCGGATACGGATCGGATTGCGGCTCTTCGCGGTTTTGCGCGGGTGGTGTCGCTGCCCAATGACCGGATCAAAATCAAAATTAACGATAAAGAAAAAGCCGCTTTGCTTGCCAAAGGTTTTGATCATGCAATCCGTATTGAAGAAAAGCGTTTGATTATTCAGCGAGCCGGTCAGGTTCGGCATGTCGATTCGTTGAAATTCATATTACAATATTTCGGCAATGCGGAACTTCAGGATACGGTAATTCGTTCCGTTCTTGATTTGGCGCACCACACTGATTTACGGCGTTCCGATAAGGAAGCCTTCGGTGCGGCGTTGGATAAAGTTATTGACGTAACAAAAGATCAAGGACTTCTTGACCGTGCAAAACGGTATAAAGATAATTTCTAAACGAAAATTAAAAACGAAAACATTGTCCGCTTTGACTATTCGATGTTGTTCAAAGAAAAACTCAAAACAGTGTTGCTTCGAACCGGAGCATTACGTCCGCGTCAATGGATGTTGCCTCAATCAGTACTGATTCTTGCTTACCATTCCATTGCAGCGGATTGGAAAAAACAATCCGATTACATTAATCGCGGAATCACAACCGATGCCGACCGGTTCAAAGAGCAGATGTGTATTCTTCGGAAGGAATATAATCCCGTAACGCTTGATGAGATTGCCGGATGGCTTCGGGGAATACGGTTATTGCCGCCGCGATCTGTTGCCGTTACATTTGACGACGGTTTTGCGGACAATTATTATATTGCCGCTCCGATAATGGAACAATACGATATTCGCGGAACCGTCTATTTAACTGTTGACGCGGTTCAACGTCAGGAACTTCCCTGGTTTTGCCGAACAGCCTTTTTGTTTCAGCAAGCCGGAATCAGAAAAACGGTTTTAACTGATACGGAAACAAAACGGACTTGGAATTTGGAAAATCCGGCGGAAAACCGTGAAGCATTTATTTATTACAGTTATCCGTGTGCAAAATTGGTCGGAGAGGAATTACGGAATTACATTGAAAAACTTGAAACATGGTTTGATTTTCGTCTTGACCGGAACAATATTCAGGGAATGATGACTTTTGAACAAGCCCGCGAACTTCGGCAACGCGGTCATATCATCGGCAATCATACTTTTTCACACAGTAATCTTGCGCATATTCCTCAAGAATTGTTGTATCGTGAAATTGCCGAAGCCAACGAGATTTTAGAACAGGAATTAGAAGAAGCGGTTGAACATTTTTCGTATCCGCATCCTTGTCTTGAGCCGCAGTGGAATAACGCAACACTTGCCGAAACGGAAAAACTCAATTATAAAACAGCCGTATTGACAACTTCCGGTTTGGTAACACGCCGAAGTTTATCTTTACTTCTGCCCAGAATTATGATCAGCAATCCGAATAATAAAGAATTTCGTTGGAAACTTGAAACCGCATTGGCGGGAATACAAACGTAAAACGAATTACCGCAACAATCCGTCGTTTTTATCCCAAAGAATCATTAACTTAAAAATATCGCTGTAAAATATTGCTGTGTCAAAAATCATTCAAAAAATATCATCAGGTTTATTATTGCTTCGGCGATGCCGTTTTTTTCTATTGTTTCAGGCGTTTTCGGCAATATTTATTCCTGTACGTATTTTTAGTATGAGGAAAAATATTTTTTACAAATTGATACGAAATGAACAATCAGCCGTATATTCCGCTAATGAATTCAATATTGTTGCAGGAACGAAAACAACAGTTTCGGAAATTGTTCGTGATCTTTATGATGGAAATTCTAAAACGTTGGAGTTTTACGAGAATTTTTATCGGGACGGTATTGAACCTTGGATTGCCTGTTTCGATAATAAGGTGATTGGAGTTGTTTGGCTTTATACCGGTTCTTATCTTGTTAATTGGGAAGGTTATGACGCATGGCTTTTGCAAATCGAAGTCGAACCGGCGGCAAAATTCGTTGCCAATGTTTTTGTTCATCCTTCTTGGCGCGGGCGGGGAATTTTTGCTGCGATTATAACTCATTGTACTTCCGTTTATCGGGACAATGAATTTTATTCTTGTGTTGATGAATCCAATCATCCTTCCGTCAAATCCCATGAACGGATTGGTTTTCGGTGTTGCGGTATTGCTTACTGTTTCCGTTTTTTCCAACGGGTCTGTTGTATTTTTTTAACGAAAAAATCCCGAAAAAAACGAACCGAAAAAAATTATCGGCAGTGTTGTTGGCGGTATTACTGGCAACGTTATTGGCAATGGCATTGTTTCCGTTTGCAACGCGGTAAAACTGTTTCCGTTTCAATTTCAGAAAAATGAATACACGATTGATTACAACAGAGGAAGAACTTGTTTCTTACAAGGATTCATGGAATTATCTTGTTCGGGAAAATCCTGAAACAAATGTTCCGTTTTTTTCATGGAACTGGTTTTATCGTGCGTGGCTTCATTTTGGCAAGCCTGCCGGTCAACAACTTGCTGTTGTTATTGTTGAAGACGGAGAGCAACTTGTTGGTCTTTTGCCGTTGGTTTTCGGATCGAAAAAATCAACCGGAATTACTTACCGGACGCTTGGATTTTGTAACGTCGGTATTATTCCGCGCAATACTGCTTATTGGTTACAGGAACGAGATACCGGTTCCGTCTTTCAGGCGATCACTCATCAAATCTTTGCTGTGAAACAAAAATGGGATGTTTTGGAATTGACCAATATTCCTCAGACAACTCTTTTTCACAACTATTGGTTACAAGAACATTCGGGTATGGCGGTTATTCAGACAAAAGGTCTTTCATCGCCTTTTGTGCAGTTGGAAGGTTTGACTTATGATCAATACTTTTCCAAATACGGCAACAAAGATGCCCGTCGCCGAGTTAAACGAAACACGGAACAGTTTACGGCGGAAAACAAACGTTGGGAAATGAAAATATTTGAATCGGTTAATGATATTCGGCAAGGTATTGATTTAGCTCTTGCTGTACGAAAAGAGAGTTGGAAGGGGGCGTTTCGTAACGAGGCGTACATTCGGTTTTACCGTGAACTTTTTGATGAATTGGTATATCGGCAAGAGGTATTGATTCCGATATTGATGTTGGATGATATTCCGATTGCGGCGGAATTTATTACCGGCTGCAACGATTGCTATTTTCTGCACACAAACGACTATGATTCGCGGTTTCGTGAAACATCGCCGGGAATTTGCTTGCTTCATAAAGTTTTAATAACGGCGTTTGAACGTCATTGGAAACTGTTTGATTTTACCGGCGATGATTACGATTACAAAAAAGACAGTAAGACCGGTATTCGTTATCATTCGACATTTCAGATATTCCATACCGGTTTCAAGTCGCGGTTTGTTTATTCTGCCAAAACATTTTTGTTACCGTTTATTCGTAAAATTCTGCGAAAACCGGAACCGGATGATTTCATTACTAAAATGAAATGGTTTTAATCCGCGGGTTTAATTCACACAGGTTTATATCTGTACTTTCCAAAAATTGGCAGCAATTTGTCGATAAGGGATAACAAAGATGAGTAAAGTATTGATAAAAGTGGGAAGTTATGGTAGATTGCGAGACGTAACAATTTTTGACATTGATTGATTCCTTTCAATTAAAAAAAGGTTATCGGTAAAAGGTTATCGGTAAAAGGTTAATAAACCATATCTATGCACAAATAAAAAACTGTTTTCAATGCCAATTTTTTTGGGAGGTCTGTTGAAAAAGAGGAGAAAAACGGAAGATTTGTTTTTTACCTCTTTTTCAACAGATACTAATTACTTTTCAAATACGTACCTGTAGCGGAACCGTGCGTTGGGCGCGGTGTCGCCGTGATCCATAAAGTCGCGGATGTCACCCGTTTGCGGCATATTGTCCGCCCACTTGAAATCCAGCGTAAAGCTGCCAGACGGTAACCCCAGCCGCTGTTTCGGTACGGACAGTTCCATATACTGCTCTTTCACCAAGCAGGCGAGGTCTGCCGTTTTCTCCCAATCCCAGCCGCCTTTGGATACATGCAATTCCGCTTTGTTGCCGGGCAAGATATGGATGCGGTATTGGAAACCCTCCCAACTTGAGCTTTCCTGAAGCGTTTTGATGAAGAGTTGTACCGGTGCTTCGTTGCTGATTACTACCGCCTTGTTGGTTTTCATCAGGAAATAGACATTGCTGTTGTCGTTGGTTATTTTGGCAGACAGGAAATCGTTACGTCCCCACGTATTGGTCAGCTGTCCTGTACTGCCGTAGCCGGCGTGGTTACGGTCGGTAATGTCGCCCTTATCATCGGAATACAGGTTTTCCACTTCCAGCCAATCCGATACGTTTCCGTCAATAGCGATGGCATGTTGTGTCTTTTCGGTGGGGAAGGTGCGTACTCCCTTATATTTGCGTATATTGTCCACCATCTGATAATAATAATTGTCGCCAAAGCCGCCGCGCATGGGTTCACAGTCGCGGCTGAACTCTTCGTTGTACGCGTCCACAAAATAGGTATCGCCCGCATTGATCTTTTTCCCGATGAAGCCGTGGGCTTGGTTCCCGTTGCCGACAAACCGTTGAGCTATCCATTCGTTCCAACCGGTGAGAAATATAAATTCGGGGTCGGCTTTTAAGGCTACTTCCCACTGTTGCGCAAAACAGATGCCTTCTTCCGGTTTGGGGTTTGATGGTTGAACCAATGAACGGTTACTGCGCCCATAATTGAAGATGGGATGCAGAGCGGCAGCTACCGCAATCTGTTCCGCTTTGGAAGGATCTGTATGCCAACCGTATTGTTGCGGATAAGAATCTATCCATGCCCAGGCGTCCTTGCCATTACCAAACCATCCCTCTCCTTCTCTCGTGGTTGCCCACGACTTGCGGAAGGTAAAGAAACCGTTATATTCGTCGGGCACTTTGTTGCTGCCCGTGAGTGCTAGGGGGTGTCCGTCCCATTCGAACCAAAAATTGCGGTACAGTCCCTTGGCATAGAAATTATCGTATAAATTTTTAATGGTTGCCGCCGCTTCGGTGTTGAACAAGGCTGTGATTTTCAGGGTTGCTCTTCCCTGTGCCTGCATCCGTTCCATCACCCTGCATAGGGTCAGCAGCGAAGGCAGATAAATGGCTTTATTGGTAAAGTCTAAGATCAGGACATCCACACCGGCGTCGGTCAGCATCTGGACATGTTTCTCAATGACCCACTCGTCATCGGATACATAATATCCGAAATGCGGTTCCCCCCAATGGTGAAAGGCATGTAAGGGACCCCATTGCGGATTGTCCGGATTTTCGCGGAGTATTTTTGAATTGTCGAAAGGACCATTGTCCCCGATTAACCACAGGAAATAAAAAATCCCGACCGTACGTTGTTGTCTTGGCGCTCCGTATGTGGTTTGCGTTCCTATTTCGCGTCCCAGCGCGTCGGTAGCCACCCATGTATCCGCTTGCGAGATGCTGTCTGAGATCGTATCAACGGGAGGATTGGAATCTTCATACGCTCCGTTTGCAGCGGGCAAAGAAAGCGGCGGCAAAGCAGGAGTTGATACGGGCGGTTCTGCGTTCAACTTGTTTATTGCAACAAGCAAGGACAACAGTGTTACAAACGAAACGGTAACGATGTGAAAAAATTTGTTTTTCATAGAAAATCTCCAAAAATTAAGGGTTGTTTGGTTTGGTTTGGTTTGGTTTGGTTTGGAAAAATGAGGTTAAAAATGTGGTTACGGATTATAGTTGATAATGGATAGTGTTGCAAGCGGATTCAAATGTCTGAACTATGATTTACGTGATTTGAATGATTTTTGTGATTTTTAAAACATAATCATAAAAATCTCCGTCCCGCTAGGGACGACATGTTGGTAGCAAAAATGTTGTAAAAATAATCTTAACCCCGCTAGGTAGGGTGTGATGTGCATAACCGGCGGTGAAGCGAAGCGTAACCGCCGGATCGTCTCCCCCCTCCCCATTAAACCCCGCAGGGGTGAGATTATCAACCAACACAACCATAATCTCGCCCTTGCAGGGCTTATGTTTTTTTGGGGCGGTTGTCCGTAGGTTGCGCTTCGCTCCACCTACGGTTATGCACATCTCGTCCCTTACGGGACTAAAACCTTCGCAAGCGGAATTATTACCACAACGTCTTAATTCCGCTTGCGACACAAACCACAAACCGCTAGTTGATCAATTCTCGGACTTCTTCGCTCCAGGGACCGTTTTGCATTCTTGGGTTGACCCAAGCGGCTTCCAACCGAATATGTTTTCCCTCGTCGGCGTCCGAAAAAATCAACGTGTAATGCAATTGCGTTGAAATCAGGGTTTGCCATTGGGTTTCGCCGTCAACCAGATATTTCAGGACAAAACCGGCATATTTCCCGTCTTTGAGAAATTCCGTCGGGTGTCCGTGTTGAAGAGTTGAGACGTAAAGTGTTACGTCGTGGTGTTGTCCGACAATCGCCGACAACACCGGTGCTTCGTTTGGAACGGGAATCGGTTGATGGGCAACATGTTTTCGCGGACGCAAACCCATAGACACGAT
>JAITQV010000435.1 GCA_031288765.1 Planctomycetaceae bacterium | reverse complement strand
GTTCTTTCCTATCGCGACAAGATTGGTCAAAATGTACCTTGTTATCTTTTGATATTTGACCGTCGCAGTGAAAATAAAAAACTTCCTTGGGAACAGCGTATAACTTGGAATGTTGAAGGAGATGTTACCGTCGTGGTACTTTAGTTTATAACAATTTAAATTTTACCAACATACTGTTCATAATGAAATAGATGGTTTCATCGAGCATTATTTTCGTTTCATATAATAATACTATCGCGTGTTGTTATAAAAAAAATTTAACTAACAGAAATAGAGAAATGTTGGAATTTGTTAAAGAGGAATTAACACTTATTAAAGATGTTATTGTTTCGATGGTGCCGACGGAGGCGATTTATTTATTTGGTTCGTATGCTTATGGCGAACCGCATCAAGATAGTGATTTGGATATTTATGTAGTTGTAGCGGACGGGGAATTTGACACCATAGATATTTGCACGAAAATACGCAGCGCTCTTTATAAAAAGAAAACAATACCAATGGATTTACTCATCAATCCCAAAAGTGTTTTTGATAATCAAAAAGAAAAAGTATCACTTGAAAATGTTATTATAAAGAAGGGAATAAAAATTTATGGAGATTAACAATGCGCTTATGTGGTTTGATTTCGCTGATCAAGACCTTGACACGGCGCAATTGTTAATTCAAATGCGTCCAACGCATTTTGAAATAATTTGTTACCATTGTGAGCAGGCGGCGGAAAAATATCTCAAAGGGTATTTGGTTGCGCATGGAACTTTTCCGCCAAAGACTCACGAACTGGAAAAACTTTGCGCGATGTGTTCAGAAACAGATAATCAATTTAATGAAATTGTTGCAACATGCAGTTTTCTAACACAATTCGCTACGCAAATGCGGTATCCTCACGAAATGAATATCACAGAAGAACATGTTAAACTTGCTATTTCCAATGCCGAGTCAATTAAAAATTTTGCCCCAATTATTTCGTTGCGAAAATTATTGTCATAGGAATCAAAACAATAACGGCTTTGGATTTTAGTTTTAAAATTTTCGGCGTGAAATTAATTGTGTATTTTTAACAATTTTTTATTAACTTTTAACATATTTTTAATTTTTTAAAAACACGGAGTGTTGAGATGACTCATACGATAATTACCGATAAGATTAATTCGGACAAATTGATTTCTAATTCAAATTATGATCGGTCGGAGCATTTTACGGCGGTGATAATTAAGCGTGATGGTCGCCGGATGAAGTTTTGTCTTGAAAAGATAGCGTCGGCAATGCAGAAGGCGTTTCGCGCTTGCGGAGCGAATCGGGACGACGATTATTTATTGAAACTTGCGAAGATTGTGGATGAGAAGCTTGCGGCGCGTAATATGAATCAGCCGGAGGTGGAAGAAGTTCAAGACGTAGTTGAGCAAGTTTTGGTTGAAGCCGGACATGTTCGGACGGCGAAGGCGTATATGATTTATCGTGTGGAGCGGACGCGGGTTCGCGAGCAGAATACGCGTTTGATGCGGACGTTTGAAGATATAACTTATAAGAGCGCTGCGGACAGCGAGATCAAACGAGAGAATGCGAACATCAACGGCGATACCGCAATGGGAACGATGCTCAAGTATGGCAGTGAGGGCGCGAAGCAATTTTATGAGATGTTTGTCTTGAATCCGAAATATGCGGCGGCGCATCGTGAAGGCGATATTCATATTCATGATCTTGATTTTTTGACGATGACGACGACGTGTTGTCAGATAGATTTATTGAAACTTTTTGACGGCGGTTTTTCGACGGGTCATGGCGTATTGCGCGAGCCGAATGATATTCAGAGTTATTCTGCTTTAACGTGTATAGCGATTCAGTCGAATCAAAATGATCAGCATGGCGGGCAGAGTATTGCCAATTTTGATTATGGGCTTGCGGCCGGAGTTGCAAAGACGTTTCGAAAATGTTACCGGAACAATCTTGCGAAGTCGTTGGAGTTATCGGCGGTTCTTGGCGGCAAGGTATTTGAGGATTTTGGCGGGTTGTCGGAATCTATTCAGCGGCGTTTGATTTTGGAAGGTTATGTTTTGCGGTTGGATGAGAACGGCGAATATTTGCGGCGTGAGATGGAATTGTTGGCGGAAACGGGTTTTGATGGCGAAACGGTTCGTAGTTGTCAGGAGTATTCGTTGCGAAAATCTTTGGAGGAGGTTGATCGAGCGACGTTTCAAGCGATGGAGGCGCTTGTTCACAATCTTAACACGATGCATTCACGCGCTGGGGCGCAGACGCCTTTTTCGACGATAAATTATGGTATGGACACATCGGCGGAAGGGCGTATGGTTACGAAAAATATTTTGCTTGCGCATGAGCGCGGTTTGGGCAATGGCGAGACGCCGATATTTCCGATTCATGTTTTTCGTGTTAAGAAGGGGGTGAATTGTTATCAAGGCGAGCCGAATTATGATCTTTTTCAACTTGCGTGCCGTGTGAGTGCGAAACGATTATTTCCGAATTTTGCATTTTTGGATGCGCCGTTTAATTTGCGGTATTATGTTGAGGGGCGTTATGAGACGGAGATTGCGTACATGGGGTGTAGGACGCGGGTGATTGGCAATGTTTATGATTCGGGTCGTGAGGTTGTTCCCGGACGCGGCAATTTGAGTTTTACGTCGATTAATCTTCCTCGTATAGCGATAAAGTCTCACGGCAATATTGAGTGGTTTTTTGAAGAGTTGGATCGGAAGCTTGATTTGTGTGTTTCACAGTTATTGGAACGTTTGGAGATACAATCGTCGAAGCGGGCGCGAAATTATCCGTTTTTGATGGGGGAGGGAGTTTGGATTGACAGTGAGAAACTTAAACCCGATGACGAAGTGCGTGAGGTTTTGAAACATGGTACGTTATCGGTTGGATTTATTGGGTTGGCGGAAACGTTGAAGTCGTTGTTGGGGCTGCATCATGGCGAGAGTGAGGTTGCGCAAAATCTTGGACTTGAGATAGTTTCTTATATGCGTCATTATCTTGATGTTTATAGTAAGAAAACGAATCTTAATTTTACGTTATTAGCGACGCCAGCGGAGGGTTTATCGGGGCGGTTTGTCAAGTTGGATCGGGAGCGTTACGGTAAAATTGTTGGCGTAACGGATCGGGAATATTATACGAATAGTTTTCATATTCCGGTTTATTATCGTGTTAAAATTTTGGACAAGATAAGAATTGAGGCGCCTTATCATGCGTTGACGAATGCGGGACATATTACGTATGTGGAGGTTGACGGTGATATAACAAAAAATCTTGAAGCGTTTGAGAAGATAATTCATTTGATGTGTGATTCGGGGATTGGTTATGGTTCGGTTAATCATCCGGTTGATCGTGATACGGTTTGCGGATACACGGGAGTGATTGACGGAGTTTGTCCGCAATGCGGTCGGGAGGAGGGCGACATTCCGTTTGAACGAATCCGTCGAATCACCGGTTATCTGGTTGGAACGTTAGACCGTTTCAACAAAGCAAAAAGACAAGAAGTAAAAGACCGCGTTAAACATGATAAATAAGAATAAAAAAATTCCGAAAGCGTAGTTACAAATATTTATGATAAACTAGTTCCGTTAATTGTAGTATATAAAAACAGGAGAATCATTAATGTTTCAACGATTTCAATGTTTTATGGATACTTTTCATATACCTGACAATAAATTTAGTACCTGTCTATTTAAAAAAGTGGTCTTTATTTATTTTACTTTAATTTCTATAATTTGTTTTATGAGTAAATAATATTATAAGGTACAAATTATAGAGTATAAAACTAAATACGTAAAGACCTCTTTTAAATAGACAAGTACGTCGCCTACTTTGTTGCGTAAATCGGTGTAAATAATTATGTTGAATTTTTGTTATTATTTACCGGATTTTTACAAAATCGGAAAGCGTTCTCACAAGGAAATCAACCTCTTCCGTAGTATTGTAAAACGCCAGCGAAATCCGAACCGTACTCTCCAAACCAAAACGACGAAGAATCGGTTGCGCACAATGATGCCCGGATCGTAACGCAATTCCCTCCGCGGCAAGAGCCTTGTTGATTTCTTCCGTACTGAATTTGTCAACTACAAAAGAAATCACGCCGGCACGTTCACGCGGATTGCCGATAATTTGTAACCCTGAAATAGGAGCGAGTTGTGAGCGTGCGTATTCCAGCAGCCGATGTTCATATTGCCGGATACTCTCAATTCCAATCAAACCCACATAATCCAAAGCAGCACCAAGCCCCACCGCATCGGCAATATTGCCCGTTCCCGCTTCAAAACGTCCGGGTGCCGGTTGGTATTCAGTCTTTTCAAATGTTACATCGGTAATCATTCCGCCCCCTCCCTGATAAGGACGCATGGCATTGAGTAATTCCTCTTTACCGTACAAAATCCCAATTCCGGTTGGAGCAAAAATTTTATGTCCCGAAAATACGAAAAAATCCGTATCAAGTAATTGAACATCCGTTGGAATATGCGAAGCCGACTGCGCTCCGTCAATAAGAACTTTGCTGCCGAATTGATGCGCAATCCGAACAATTTCCTCCGTCGGCGTAACAGTTCCAATCGCATTGGAAACTTGTGTTACCGCAACTAATTTCACTTTGCCGCTTTTTAACAGAGCGGTGTATTCGTTGAGCAACAATTCGCCGTTGTCATCAACCGGAATCACTTTCAACACCGCACCCGTTTCCCGAACCAGCAATTGCCAGGGAACAATGTTGGCGTGGTGTTCCAAATGCGAAACAAGAATCTCGTCTCCGGTATGAATATTATCCCGCCCCCAACTCGCCGCAACCAAATTGATCGCCTCCGTCGTTCCGCGAACAAAAACAATTTCGTTTGTCGAAGAAGCATTGATAAATTTCCGAACTATTTCCCGCGCATTTTCATACGCATCCGTTGACCGCGCGGCTAAATCATGGGCGCCGCGATGAACATTCGAATTTTCATGCTCATAAAAATATTTTAATCGTTCAATAACGATGTTGGGTTTTTGTGTTGTTGCCCCGTTGTCAAACCAGACAAGCGGTTTACCATGCACTTTTTCCGACAGAATCGGAAAATCCTTGCGAATTGACGTTACGTCAAATTCCCGTGTTGCGGAATCGGCAAAATGCGATGCCGCATTGTTACTGTAAGTGTTACTGTAAACGTTACTGTAATCACTGTCATTGTAAGAATTGTTACCGTAAATATTGTCATACGGCGTATTTTTTGGTTGCGGAATTTTTGTGCTTTCGGTCAAACGTTTGTCATAATTTGTATCGTACAAAGTTTTGGAGATTTCCCGCCAAACTTGTTGTACGTCATTTTCGTCCGAAACGGTCAACGATTCGGAAAACGGATTTTGTACCGGAAAAAAATCAGCCGTATAATCCTGTACCGCAACAGAAACAAGATCGTCGATAATTGTTGTACTCATAATGAAAAATTAAAAGTTAAGAAATAATGTATTGTTTTAGTGATTTGGGGTTTGTGATTACATACCTATGACACTTAAAAATTCGGTTTTTATTTCACATTTTCATTCTCTCATTTTTGGGCGGGATTTGTAGGGTTTGCAGAATAAAATGTAAAATAAAATCCCGACAATCCTGTTATCCCGCCTAAAAAACCAAATCTGAAAGTGTCACAAATATAAAAATTTCCTCTGTGAATTTTATTGTTAATAAAATAGACAGTTACGTACAATATTATACGTCTTTGTACGAATAGTAATGACCGACATCGACATTTTCCAAGACGGCAACCGCATCATCGGAGAGAATGGCGAGCGAACAATAAACGGAGAGAAAATAGGAAGCGATTCCCTGTTTGTCAACACCCATAAATCGTACCGCCAAACCGCGAGTTGTACCGCCGGGCAAATTTGCCTGATGTAAACCAAGAACGCCGCGTTTTTTTTCGCCGGTTCGCACAAGCAAAATATTTGTTTTACCGGCTTTACTTTGCGGATTTTTGTGACCGTCCACGAAGAGTTTATCGGTTGGGACAATCGGAATTCCGCGCCATGTGAGGAACGGCGAACCATAAAATGAAACGGTTGCCGGCGGAACTCCGCGCCGGGTACATTCCCGCCCAAACGCCGCAACCGCACGAGGATGCGCGAGGAAAAACGACGGCTCTTTCCAAACTTTTGAAATCAATTCATCGAAATCGTCCGGCGTCGGCGAACCGGAAATTGATTTCACACGCTGCGAATCCGCAACATTTTTGAGAAGACCATAATCGTCACTATTAACAAGTTGACTTTCCTGTCGTTCTTTGAGACTTTCGACCGCCAACCGGATTTGTTCATTGACCTGATCGTAAGGACTGCTGTACAAGTCGGCAATACGTGTATCAATATTGATCACGGTTGAAATGGAATTGAGACGATATTCACGGGGAGCGGTTTCATAATCAATGAACCCTTCGGGAACTTCGCCTTCCTCCAAAGCGTTACGGCAAAGAACATCCAACGGCGTTTCGCCTTCATGAACTTTGTTCAGGCGGAAAATTCCTGTTTCAAGGGCTTTCCAATCCAGAAAACGCGGCAGCCAACGCGGTGTCAGCGAACCGAATTGAGCATCGGTTTTTGTTACATTGGCAAGCTGATACGCCGCCTGAGGACTTAATACTGTCGGGGAATTGTTTTGTTCCGGCATAATTTGTTCTCCAAAATAAATAGTAGTTTCGACATGTTGTACGAAAAACATTTACGGTAATTTGTTTTTCGATTGTTTCGTTATTTTATATGACCCATTCAATCCCGCAAGACCATGCAACACAAATTTTTATAAAAAAAGCGGCGCCGTTAAATATGATAGCCGTTATATTTAACGGCTGCCGATATTTTGTGTTGCGGGAATATGGGTTGGGTATTCGGACGGATTGAAACTTATTCGTTCCGAACAATTGAAAAAGACAACACTTAGAATAAAATCCGATTGACGGAAACTTAATTGTAATTGAAATAATTTTTCGATTTTCCGTTCAAAAACAAAGAAAACCTATCGAAATACTTACAGGAAGAAAAATATTTTAAATTTTTATTTTTTATTTTTTTTTTTCATACCCTTTTTGAGAAAGTCAGACTGATTTGGGTGAGAAACGGGCGTGAATAATCAATCCGTTTCGATTGACGGCGGAATAATTACAAAGTTTCCAGATAAAAGGCAGGCGATTGAGAATTAGATTAACGACGGTGATTTATGGATTGGTTGTATTGATTTTCTATTGATAGGGATTCCCTATGGAAATCAGATTACCGCAAGGTGTTCAATCGTATCTGTTCAGCGTTTTGTTGAGTAATTGCACAAGACAAACCTTATTTTCAACCTAATTTTTTTACCAAACAACCTAAACTGCCAAGAACTCCACACATTATTAGCCGCATTAAAAGGGTAAAAATGAGGCAATGAGTTCGGTTTTTGGGGAAAATTGCCGGTTATTGATGTTAAATTAAATAGAATAGGCGGTTTATATGGAGTTATTATTCAACAAATTGCCGAATTGAGGCGAAAAACCGAAAAAAACATGCGAGAGATAGCGTTTATCACATCTGTGATAGGTTTCATCACATCTGTAATAGGTTTCATCACATCTGTGATAGGT
>JAITQV010000640.1 GCA_031288765.1 Planctomycetaceae bacterium | reverse complement strand
GAGGGGAATTTTTGAGTTATTGGGTCAATTTATTTTGTGATAAAAATATAAAAATGATTACAGAAAACAAACCCAATGACCGATACTAATAGTGGGAAGAAATTACTTCGGGAGAGGTGAACGCCGGAAACAGATCGCTATTCCATGCCATCTGTTCCCCACCTTTCCGAAAACTTACATCTTATTGGCGACCGTTTTTGGTCTAACTTTTGCCGTCCACCTCAAGAATCTCCCAAAACCACCCTTGTCAAGAGTATTTGTGATATTAAAATATATTGGAGTGTTGTCCATTCCTTTTATTGTTCCCTAAGTCGTGCATCAAGCCAACATCGCCGGTATTGGAACAAAGTCGGTTATCGCCGACACGACGTTTCAACAAAACATCACTTAACCTTATAATTACAAATTTTTTACAAAAAGGTAAAACACAATGAAAAAATTAGTACAAATATTTTCTTCAATGTTAATAATTTTGTTGACAATTTTATTGTCATGTCCGTCAATCCCGATGTTTGCCGATGAAATCATTTATGTTGCACGTCCTACAAGTTCGGACGGCAAACCGCTTTATGTCGGTAATCGCACTCCTCTGCAACCATCACCGTTTCTAAAATTACCGGTTGGAACAATTAAAGCGGAAGGTTGGATCGGGCGTTACCTCGAACTTCAACGTAACGGTTTAACCGGTCATCTCGGCGAAATCAGCAAATGGCTCGATAAAAAAGGGAACGCATGGCTCGGTGAAGGCGGTAACCACGGTTGGGAAGAAGTTCCTTATTG
The DNA here is from genome assembly GCA_031288765.1 of Planctomycetaceae bacterium. Lineage (GTDB taxonomy): Bacteria > Planctomycetota > Planctomycetia > Pirellulales > Thermoguttaceae > WRKP01. The sequence goes on along the minus strand of JAITQV010000640.1, from coordinate 2,411 downwards.
GCTTAAAGGTTACGGCAACCTCGGATATCTGCTCAATGACCCGAAAATCATTGCCGAAACAAAAACATGGATCGACGCAATTCTGGAAAGTCAACGCCCCGACGGTTTTTTCGGTCCCGGTAATCCCAACGCGGAAAAAGGAATGGATTTGTGGCCCAACATGCTTGTTTTATTCATTATGCAATCGCATTACGAATATTCCGGCGATACGAAAATTCTGGATTTTATGACACGGTATTTTCGTTGGGTGCAAACTTATCCCGATACAAAATTTCTGAAAACATATTGGGAAAACAGCCGCGGCGGAGATATGCTTTTCAGTTGTTTCTGGCTTTACAATCACACCGGTGAAAAATTTTTGCTTGATGTTGCGGAAAAAATTCACCGTAACACCGCAAATTGGATGCAGGAATCAACGCTTCCAAACTGGCACAACGTCAATATCGCCCAATGTTTCCGCGAACCGGCAACTTGGTGGATGTACTCAAATCAAGAGCGGCACAAACAAGCAACATACAACAATTTTTGGTTGATTCGTGCGTGTTACGGTCAGGTTCCCGGCGGAATGTGGGGCGGTGACGAAAATTCACGACCGGGTTATATTGACCCGCGTCAGGGAGTTGAAACATGCGGTATGGTCGAACAAATGTCAAGTGATATGATACTTGTACGAATTACCGGCGATCCGGCGTGGGCGGATAATTGTGAAGATGTCGCGTTCAATACTTATCCGGCGGCGTTTATGCCTGATTTCAAGGCGTTACGGTATATTACCTGCCCGAATCAGGTTGTTTCCGACAGCAAAAATCATAGTCCGGGTATTCAAAATGCGGGACCGTTTATGATGATGAATCCGTTCAGCAGCCGGTGTTGTCAGCATAATCACGCACACGGTTTGCCCTATTATGCGGAAAATCTCTGGATGGCAACACCGGATAGAGGACTTGCCGCAATTCTGTACAACGCTTGTACTGTTACGGCGAAAGTTGCCGATGGAACCGAAGTTACGATTAAAGAGGAAACACACTACCCCTTCGACAGCAATATTCGTTTCACGGTCAATACTTCGGAAAAAATAAAATTTCCGCTTTATTTCCGTGTGCCGGAATGGGCGGATAGTCAAAGTTTGGATTCCGATTGGGCGACGGTGTTGATCAATGATAATAAAGTAACTATTAATCACATTTCCGATTTGGAAAAAACAAAAACATTAAAGAAATCCCGATATCTCCGTATTGAACGGGAATGGAACAACGGAGATACCGTTACCTTACAAATGATGAGGCGGCTTTCCGTGCGAAAATGGCAGCAGAACAAAAATTGTGTGAGTATTAATTACGGACCGTTGACATTTTCGTTGAAAATTAAAGAGCGTTATCATCAAATGAGCAGCCGTGAAACAGCGTTACATGATTCCGGCTGGCAAGAGGGCGCCGATGAATCGCAATGGCTCTCGTATGAGATTTTTCCTGATTCGGCGTGGAATTACGGATTAGACGGATCGGCACTTGCCAAAGCAACTCTTTCTTTTGATCTCAATGGTAATCGTGTCCTATCCGGCGATGTTACTGAAAAATCTTGGCCGCAAGACGATTATCCTTGGACGCTTGAGTCTGTACCGATTTCGGTCAAACTGAAAGGACGTAAGATTCCCGACTGGAAGATTGATCAATACGGTTTATGTGCTCCGGTTCCGCAAAGTCCGGTTAAAACAGACGAACCGCTTGAAGAAATTGAGTTGGTTCCAATGGGAGCCGCCCGTTTGCGCATCTCCGCCTTTCCAATTGCGGAGTAAAATGTTGAGTAAAATATCCTTTACAATATTGATAAAGTGTTACTTTTTGTAACCGTTCACAGAAGGAGTCGGCAATGCGTATTATTCTTGGCATGACCGGAGCGAGCGGTGTTGTGTATGGATTGCGGCTGCTTAATGTGTTACAACATACGGATCATGAAATTCATGTTGTCATGAGTTCCGCGTGGCATACGGTTGCCCGGCAGGAACTTGGGCAACAGTACACACCGCCTCAACCCTCCCGCTCAACCATCATTCACGACCCGAATGATTTTAGTGCGGTTATTGCCAGCGGCTCCGTACAATTTCATAGCATGGTTGTTGCGCCTTGTTCCGGCAATTCGCTTGGCTGTATCGCCGCCGGTGTCAATCGGCATCTTATTCATCGGGCGGCGGAAGTTCAACTTAAAGAACATCGCCGGCTCATTTTACTTGTTCGCGAATCGCCGCTCTCATTAATTCATCTTCAAAATATGGAACGTGTTACGTTAGCGGGCGGTATAATTCAACCCGCTTCGCCCCATTTTTATAATGTTCCGAAAACTGTTGATGATCTGGTTGATTCTGTTGTTGCCCGAACACTTGATTTGATCGGAGTCCGCCATGAACTCGAAAA
>JAITQV010000604.1 GCA_031288765.1 Planctomycetaceae bacterium | reverse complement strand
CGTGAAGCGCTTGCCCGGAAAACCGCACGAATCAGTAAATCACAACGCGGTGCCGAACGGCGCGGAATTATTATTTCCGTATTGGGAACGATAAAACGGAGATTAAAAGAATTTTCACTCAAAAACATTTTAGCAATTGTCAAAAAATCATACCAAAAAGGTGTTTCTTTGTTTGCAATTCTAAAACCGCCCGATCTCAAATCGCCGCAATCTCAATAATTAAAACAAAAAATAAATTGTATTCTCAACCTAATCGCAATACCGCTTTAAAATATTACGCGGTACGTTATCCGTACGCCCAGACCCAAAAACGCAAAATTAAAATAGACAGATACGAGCGAACCTGATTCAGTAAATCAAGAAAAATAGACCAATCAATCAATTCATCAAGACGACGGAGAAAGTCGTTGATTTGATTGATCTTGTCAAGCTGGTACTCAACATCAAAAATGGAAGGTTGTGACATGGTTTTGAAAGTTAAAGGGGAAAGTGAATGGGTAAAAGGAATTTCAAAAAATACCGACGTCGCTTATCATAACAGAAAAATAAATCGCAACAAGAGCCCCCTTTATAGATGATTTTTAGAGATGCCCCACTATAATATACTGAACAGGGTATTGCCTTTTGAAGGTTGGAGATTTGGTTCCTCCGGCGTGCATTGTAAAGAGAAAATCCGATAACATTTGGTCGGTTTTCCGCCGCAACTCCGCAAATTGCCGAAATATCCTAAAAAAAATCCGCAATTTCACACCAAACACAACACACAATTGCCCACAGTTTACTATGAAAATTTCCACTCCTATCCGTGTTTTACAAATATTTGGTGTGTTGAGCCGTGCGGGCGGTGCGGAAAAATGGATTCTTGATCTGCTCCAACTTCATGATCCGCGAGTTCGGTTTGATTTTTTGCTTAGTGTTGATGACGGTTTGCTGGTCCCCGAAGTCCGGCGGCTTGGTTCCACAGTTTATTTGGTCCCGTTTTCGAGAAGCCCATTGCCTTGGAGTTGGGGCAACCCTTATTTATCCGGTGTTCGGGAAGTATTGCACAACAACCGCTACGATGTGGTTCATGTTCATCAATTTGACTTATCCGGTGAAATTTTACGTATTGCCGCTCAGGAGCAAGTTCCGGTTCGAGTGATGTCCGTCCACGCCGCGAAATACGAAAACCCTCGGTTTTACCGCCGTCTTGTTCATCGAATTTACGGTCGTCCTTACATTTTCCGCTATGCAACGGACATTTTGCCTTGTTCCCGAACAGTTGCCGAATTTTTCCTGCCGTCCGCTCCGAAATTCCAAACCGCAACACCGAAAATACAGCACTCCGGTATTGATTTTGTTAAAACCGGTATCGGCTTTGTTAAAATAGGCAGAGGGGGGGGGGGGGGGCGAGTCGGGTACTTTATACCGGAAATGCTCCCGCCGCATTTGAGGAAGCCTACCAGCGGCGCGCCAGCATGGGTAAACAACTTCGGAAGGAGTTGGGGCTTCCCGATCACGCTGTTATTTTAGGGCATATTGGGCGTTTTACCCCTCAGAAGAATCACCGTTTTCTTCTTGAACTTATGGAATTTCTGCAAAACACGCCCCAAACCCAATTACCGGGCAACACCAAAGAGAATAGGGACAAATCTTGGTATGCGGTATTGGTTGGTCAAGGAGAGAGTTGGGAGGCGATACGCCGTGAGATTTACACTAAAAATCTGCGGGATCGTGTTATTTTAACGGGTTTTCGACCGGACATTCCTGATTTATTTTGTTCGTTGTTTGACGTATTCCTTCTTCCTTCGTGTTATGAAGGGTTGCCGGTTGCGGCGATGGAAGCGTTGGCGGCGGGTCTTGGAGTTGTCTATTCCGACCGTATTTCGTGTGAGTTGGACAATTTTTTCCCTCAACGTGTTCGGCGGGTTTCGTTGGAGGCTCCGAAAACATGTTGGCATGAAGCCATTCTTGAGATGCTTGCCGCCCGTTGTGAAACGCCTTTTGCTCTGGCGGAATTGTCGGCAACCCCATTTACTATTCAATCTTCACTGGAACAATTGATTTCGCTTTACTTTTCACGGCTGGAAACGGCTGGTTTTTAGAATTGTTAATCGCAAAATAGGCGAAGAGTTGACACGGTTTTGGTGCTTCGATAGAATGAAATTTTGTTTAATTCCGATGATTTGTTGTTAATTTACCAGATGAAATGGTTTTATGGTCAACAGTTTAGAATCTCAACCGGTTTCCGGGAAGTCTTCTGTTATTGAAACGGTGGTGTTACCGCCTTGCGGGTGGTTTCGGTTTAATGCGGTGGAGCTTTGGCGGTATCGTTATTTAATAGTATTGTTTGTTTATCGGGATTTTGTGATTTATTATAAACAGACGATATTGGGACCGGTTTGGTGGCTGATCCAGCCGTTATTTGCGGCGGGGGTTTTTACGATGGTATTTTCGATGGCAGCCAAAATTCCGACCAACGAATTACCGCCGCCGTTATTTTATTTTAGCGGTTTGATCATTTGGAATTATTTTGCGTCGTGTTTATTGCAGATATCTCGGGTATTGTTGGACAATCGGGACGTATTGGGCAAGGTTTATTTTCCGCGGTTGGTAATTCCGATAGCGTTGGTATTGAGTAATATACTTCGTTGGGGGGTTCAGGGGGTACTTTTTGTATTGATATATTTGGTTTATTGGTTTCGCGGGGCGCCGTTGCAGCCGAACTGGTTTTTAATTTTTTTACCGTTGGTGATGTTTTATTTAATGTTATTGGGACTTGGTTTGGGACTTCTTGTGGCGGCGGTAACTGTGCGGTATCGGGATTTGGTGTTGGCGGTACCGTTTTTAACACAATTAGGAATGTTTTTATCGGCGGTGATAGTTCCGTTGTCGTCGGTTCCTGAGTCATGGCGATTTTGGTGTGCGTTGAATCCGATGATTCTTCCGGTTGAGTTATTCCGTATGATGACGTTGGGAAGCGGTGTAGTGTCATGGACGGCGGTTTTAACGGGCATATTTTTGCTTTTAGTTATTTTGTTTCTTGGGCTTGGTTTGTTTTCGCGTGCCGAACAAACATTTGCGGATGCGGTGTGAGGTGTGGTATTTCGTGCAATAGGCGATTGAGGTTGGCGGGCGAAACGTGGGTTGTTTTGTTTCTTACGGTTTCTGATTTCAGGTTTTTAAGAAGGCAGACGTTTGGGCTGCCGTGAATAAGGGATTCTAAATTTCAGGAACTTTTCCATGCCCCTTTTTTGACGGGAATTACGAAATTGATAGGATAAAAAACCAATAAAATCCTGTTTATCTTGCCCAAAAGATAGTTTTGGACAACGACGTAGGGCAAAACCGTATTTTCAACTTCATTTCTCTTACTAAACAACCTCAATCGCCCAAAACTCCACATACTATTAACCTCATTAAAAGGTAAAAAATGAGGCAATGAGTTCGGTTTTTGAGGAAAATTGCCGGCTATTGATGTTAAATTAAATAGAATAGGCGGTTTATATGAAGTTATCATTCAACAAATTGCCGAATTGAGGCGAAAAACCGAAAAAAACATACAAGAGATAAAAAAAATCTCTCGTGTGATGGATTTTATCTCTCGTGAAATGGTTTTCATCTCACGTGAGATGGTTTTAAAAAAACGTTTTTTTGATTTTATCTCTCGAGAGATTTTTTTTATCTCTTGTATGTTTTCCGGCTTTTGTAACACTTTTCTTCCTTCTAAGCCCCAAGAGCAAGATAAGACCTGCCTTTCAGAAATTGTTACGGAGTCGCTTCAAGTCGATTCGGCGTAACAGTACATCCAGAACAAAAAGTCCCGCCGCAACCGTTAATAAATAAGACCAAAGCGGTGTTGTACGCCATACTGTACGGGTTGAGTTCGGTTGAAAGAGTTCTTCCGGTTTCGGATTAAATAATCCGCCGGTCGATTCCGCAATCTG
>JAITQV010000579.1 GCA_031288765.1 Planctomycetaceae bacterium | reverse complement strand
TATCGAAAAGGAGACAACTTACGAACTCGTCATTGACGGCACCGCTCACTATGGAACCCCTCCTAAATTTACCGTCAGTCTGAACGGTAACTCCCAAGAATTACAAACCCGTCCGAATTGTATAGATGATGCCGCTATTACCGCCGGTGCCGGAGAATCATTTCCGTACACTGTTTCGTTTGCGGCGGATTTGTTCCGTGAAAAAGGAAATACAATCACGATCACAACAACAGAGGGGGCATGGTTCATTTATGACCGTATCAGGTTAAAAGTGAAAGGTTATATCACCGGACTAACACTGACACCGCAACAAGGTATCTTGCGCGGCGATTCCGGCGCGTTGAAAAAAATTCACCTTGATTATCAGGATGAACCACTAACAAAAAATGCAACATTAAAATACGTTGCCGGTTCTTCCGAAACACAAATAAATCTGACTCCTCATGAACATAAAGACGGTATTGATATTCTGTTACCGGTAACAGACCTAAAAAAAGTAATTCTCTTCAAAGCGGTACTAACAATCGATGACCGTACCATTACCGCAGAAACGGAAATTCTGCCGTCGCGTTTATGGGAAGTGCATCTGATTCATCAAACACATCTTGATATTGGTTACACACATGTTCAAACGGATATTTTGAAACGTCAGGTTCAATCACTCCGCGATACACTCCGGTATATTGACGAAACGAAAAATTATCCCGAAGAAGCAAAGTTCAGATTTCACCCCGAAGGTATGTGGGCGGTTGACCAATTTCTGAAAGAAGCAACCGACGAAGAAAAAGCGGCGTTTGTTAAAGCGGCAAAGAACCGTGATTTACATATCGACGGAATGTACGCCCAGGCAATGACCGGAATGTATAACGATGAAGAACTCTTTGAACTCTTCGGTAACGCCGCCCGTTTTTGCCACGAAAACGGAATCGTGTTGGATTCCGTAATGCAATCGGATATTCCCGGTTATACGTGGGGACTTGTAACAGCAATGGCTCAAAACGGAATTAAATATATGAGCATGGCACCGAATTGCGAAGGTCGGGTCGGTCGGGTTTATATGATGGGAGATAAACCGTTTTGGTGGGTTTCGCCCAACGGGAAAGAAAAAATTCTTTGTTGGTTACTTGATACCGGTTATCACCAGTTTTGGGACAAACAAATAGGACATCTTATTACAGAAACAGAAATTTTTCGACTCTTGTCCGGCAGTAACGGTTCTTATGTTAATAACTGGGGGGAGCGCGTTCATAAAATAGAGAATAAAACTCTCACATATCTTTTTGACGATTTGGTTGTTGTACGATATGCCATCGACGGAGATAACGGACGTCCGAACAGAGCATTGTCCGACGCTGTCAAAGCATGGAATGAAAAATATCTGTATCCGAAACTCATTATCTCCCGAAATTCCGATGTGATGAAACTGCTCGAAGAACGTTACGGGAATCAATTGCCGGTTGTTCGCGGAGATTTCACGCCATACTGGGAAGACGGTTCCGCAAGCACTACCGAAGCCACCGCTATCAATCGACGCGCTAAAGAACGTCTGATTCAGGCGGAAACTTTGTGGGCATTGTTCAATCCGAAAAATTATCCGTCCCAAAAATTCGACGAAGCATGGACGGATTTAATTATGTACGACGAACATACTTGGGGAGCCTATAACAGTATCTCCGAACCGGACAGCGATTTCGTTAAAACACAAGATAATTACAAACAGGAATTTGCCCGACGCGGTTCACAAGAAACCAATGCTCTTGTCAAACTCGCAACAAAATCCAATCCCGATACAAAGAAAACATTGCTGGTGAATACACTCAGCCGAAAACGTGACGGAATTTGCTTTATCGGTAAAGCCGTAAAAGATTTTGAAGGAAACAAAACGTTGCGAATATTCAGAACAAAAGACGGCAAACATGTTCCGGTACAATATATTGCCGATCCCAATGGAAAGAATACTTGTTCCATGTATGCTGATTTATCATTATCACAAGGAGTTTCCGCTCCGAATATTCCTGCATTGGGATTTATTGAAGTAGAACCGGATACAACAGCAAGTATCAATATAAAAAGTTCTCTCAATGTCAATTCCGAAACCGGTGAAATAAACAATAACAGAATTAAATTGAGCATTGACAAAGAATCGGGAACAATTAAATCACTCAAAATATTGAGTAATCCGCATGAATTTGTTGATTCCGGATCGGACGGTAATCGCGGGTTGAATGATTATCTGTACATTATCGGACGCAACGCCGCCGAAAACCGTGAACGCATCAATCAACCGCAAGCAGTTCGGTTTACTGTTCTTGCTGCGGGTCCGCTTGTTGCGTCGGTGCTTGTTGAAATCAATAACGGAGTTCCAAATGTAACTTCATTGAAACAACAAATAACGGTCTTTGAAGACAGTGAACAAATCCGTATTGAAAATGTTCTCGATAAAAAAATGGAACGGAAACCGGAAGGAACATTTTTCGGTTTTCCGTTCAATATTCCTGACGGTAAATGGTTTATTGATACGGCATGGGCGTTGACGGAAGTGGAAAAGGATCAACTCCCCGGAGCAAACCGGAATTATTTTTGTGTTCAACGCTATTGTACGTTGGCGAATGATCATTGCGGAGTTCATTGGGTAACAGTTGATGCCAATATGATTCAATTTGCTCCGATTGTATTTACCGGATATGGGGAACTAAACTCTTGGCGCAAAAACTTTGAAGACGGTCAACCCGGCGGAACGTTTTACAGTTGGGTTTGTAACAACCATTGGGAAACGAATTACAAAGCGGGTCAAGACGGACAATTAACGTTTGAATATTGGATTTTGCCTTACGTCAATGCGTCATTCGACAACGGCGTTGCGCAACATTTTGCGAGACAAATTCACCAACCGGTTCTGCAATTGAACACGGAAGGAAATGCAAATAATCCGGTAACAAATTCCAAACTCCTGAAATTAGAAAACGAAAATAATATCCTCACAACACGGGTGAAGCCTTCGCGGGATGATAACGGGGCGTTGGTTGTCCGGTTGTTCAATCCGACACGGCAAGTTCAGGAAACAAAAATCATTCCGTCGACTCCTTATAAAACGGTTTATCGTTCAAATCCGCTTGAGGAAAAATTTGAATCGCTGGAAAAATTGGAATTAAACCCAATGGAAACTATTACCGTTCGCATTGAATAATTGTTAGCGGAATTGTTCGCGGCGGGGTTTACTCCGCCGTTTATGACAAGGTTTATTACAGGGCAGGCAGCAAGACAGTGGAATAAGACAGTGGAATTTTTACGGAATAAGGTTTAACGTTGCGCCGTGTCCAGCCAAATTGTAACAGGACCATCGTTAATAAGTTCGACGTGCATTTCATTCCGAAAAGCGCCGGTTGCTACAGAAATTCCCAAATTCTTGATCGTTTCAACAAAAATCCGATAGAGACGGTCGGCTTTGTCCGGCAATGCCGCTTCCGTAAAACTTGGTCTTCTGCCTTTCCGACAATCAGCGTAAAGCGTAAATTGACTCACCACCAACACCGAACCGCCAACATCATTCAATGACCGGTTCATTTTCCCCGCCTCATCCTCGAAAATACGAAGCGCCGTACATTTTTTCGCCAACTCTTTCGCTTCATTTTCCCCGTCTTCCGTCCCAACTCCCAGAAGTATCAACAACCCAATACCAATTTCACCGATTTTATCGCCGGTTGCCGGAAGAGTTACCGAAGCCCGTTTGACCCGTTGAATACAAACTCGCATTTCCGTAAAAGAATAAACAATAAAAATGAAATAATATTTCGGCGAAGTTTTCGTTAAAAGCCGACGCAAGTAATTATCTATTTATTAACCATTGAATACACGGAGCATACGGAATTTAGTAAATTGATAAGATCGCAAGTTTATTTTTTGAGGACACAAAATGAATACAATAACAAAATAACATTCGGTTTTTTGTTATTTTTTTTGTGTCCTATTCTTTTTAAATAAACTAATCTTGAAGTTGTACATAAACATTTATTACTATTACAAAATCCGTGTATTTCGTGTATTCAGTGGTTAATAAATAGGCAAATACCTTTTATCTACTGTTATTTACCGTTACCTACCTGATGATTACAAGATTTCAGCGGAAATTCCACTGATATATTACGAATCTTGTATCTATTCAGCCATTTGTCAAACTATTACGCA
>JAITQV010000562.1 GCA_031288765.1 Planctomycetaceae bacterium | reverse complement strand
AAAGAGCATAACACCTTCAGTAAGATGTTGCGGAAAAAAACTCAACAACCCCTTGATTTCTAACCGTAAACAAGGTATAAGTCATTTGCCCGTGAAATATCCCGCCAAAATATGATTGCCTTCATACCCCCTCGTTTGTAAATAGTTTCGCCGTTTTCAGTATGCTCGGAATATGAAAATAAATCTCTGTTTAATGTTCTTTGCCGTTTTTGTGTTGACCGCCGGATCGCCTGCCGTCGAAATAGAACAAAAAGTCGTCGAAATGACCTTCGATACGGATGTTCACGACTGGCAGGCAGAACGCTTTTGCCGCCTAACCCTCAAAGATAAGGCTCTCGTTGTTCAAGCGGCAGACGGTTTGCCGTCACTCTCCCGCAAAACAGATGTTTCCGGCGGTCAAATTCGGGTAGTGTTGGAGATACGGACTTCAACCGTCTCCGCCGCCGCCGCCTCTTGGACAACACACGACTCCCCACGCCGCAGTAATGATAAAATGAAAACCTTCCCCCTCAACCCCGATAACACTTGGCATGACTACGAAATTGATTTTCCCGTCTCCGACCGCTTAACAAGTTTTACCTTACAATTCGACTCGCCGGAAGGAACTTGGGAAATCAAATCCTTCACCATTTACCGGCGAACCTCACATCCGCTCAAAGTTTTGCGGATTGCTCCGTATCAACATACCGACGAAAACGGAAACAAACGGGACATGCTTCGCTACACGGTTCAAAATAACGCTTCCATGCCTTTGGTTTTTTACGTCGGTCAACAACCGGAAGAACTCAAACTTCAGGAATCTCAGTCCCTCGATTTAGGAGTTCCCCTCAAAACAGAAGGACACCTCGCCGTCGCTAACCTAAGATTTCATTCCAAAGACTTTTCGGAAATTGACTACTCCGTTTTCCTGTACAAACCCGAAGGAAAAACAAACTGGATCGCCAAAACATTCGACCAAACAAAAACAATAGAAATCGCCCCCAACGCCCGAATCGCACGAATTCGGTTCGGCGAAAAAGTTATTGCGGTTATTGCGCCGGTTGTTCACCGTTTTGGCGTTATTCCCGTGTTTCATCAGGTTCCCGACTCAACGGAAACCTCACTCCATTTTGAATCTTCCGATGCGGATTTGAAGATTCGGATTGAAAACGATTCGCTCCATTTTTTGATTAAAGATAAAACGCCCCCCAATACCAAACCGCCGCTCGAAGGTCCCGTGGTACGGATTTTCGGGGCGTTGCAAAGCGGTTTGCTGCCCGGTGTTGAATTTTTGGGACGCGGCGATGTCAGCTCTTCGACGATTGATATCGAAGAGCCTTACAATGATCGCTCCGAACCCAACCCGCTTTGGATTACAATGCCAATGGCTCTTTTGGGAACAGACCAAGGTTCCGTTTTGTTGCGCTGGAACGATATGAAACTTCAACCGAGACTGGCATCGCCGAATTTTTTCGATCACACCAACGACCACCGGATTGCGTTGATTGGTTCGGAGATTGACGCAACGCTCAACTTTTGGGAGCCGGTTTCTTCCGATGATTCGGAAGCAATTCGGGCGTTGCGGTATTACATCAACGAGCGGGGATTTCCCGAACCGCCCGACGCTCCCCGAACCTCCGAAGAGCAGCGATTACTCTGTCTTCAGGCGCTTCGCGGACCGCTTCAAGCAGAAGACGGTTTGCAATGGGGTTATGCAATGGAACCGGAATGGCAGCGAAAACCATTTGCCGATATGCTCTCAACTCTTGTCCGGTTGGACGAAACGGGACAAGACAACCGATTGATTAAACCGGCGGAAATCGTGCCGGGCGGTGCGGATATTGCCAATGATGCCGTCTATTTTCTCACGGAACGAATCGACGAATGGAAAAACGCCCGTGAAAAAGCGGTTCAATCGATTCTTACTTTGCAGAATCCCAATGGTTCTTTCCTTCAACAAACGCGGTATCCTGAGGCGGAATCGTCGCGAACTTCCTTTGGATATACGGCAATCAGAACGTTGGAAATCATGGAACTGGTACGGCTGACCGGTAATCGGGAACTCTTTGAAAAAATTCGGTTATCGCTGGAGTATCTGAAACATTGCGATGTTCCCCGCGGCGGGTATTATCGGGATACTCCGCTGCACACGCCCGACCTCTTAACCGCGGCAACACTCGTCTGGCTTTATACATGGGCGTTTGAATTTTCCGGCGAAAAAGAATATCTGGAACGGGCAAATCGTTTTGCTTTTGCCGGTTTGCCGTTTGTGTATCAATGGGGTAACCGCAAAAATATGCTTTATCTTACGGTTTCAAAATTGGGCGGCACGGAACGCCGTTTACCGTATTGGTTTGGAGTTATGCAGACGCGGGACGGTATTGTGTTTGCGTATGCGTTGAATCTTCTTGCCCGATACGATTCGAGCGTCAACTGGAAACGCCCGGCAACCGGTATTCTCCATGCGGTGGAAAAAATCCAGTATGCGGACGGTGTCGAAGCCGGTTGTGTTCCCGACATTTTCAGTGTAATAACGCAGGAACGCCGCTCGTGGAAAATCAATCCGTGTGCTTTGGTCTCTTTGAGGCGGGCAATTGAAAATAAAACGGATTCGCTTTTTGTATTGACCAATAAAGAAAAAACCGAGCGATATATTTCTCCTTATCCGTTACGTTGGACGAATCGGGGAATTGAGGCTTATGAAGTTCCGTCCGACCGGAAATTTCAGATTCTTCGCAACGGCAACCAAACCGCTAAAATCGAAGGAAATATTATTATTCGGGATTAG
>JAITQV010000529.1 GCA_031288765.1 Planctomycetaceae bacterium | reverse complement strand
GTTTGGTGATTCCTGAAGTGAAAGTTGTGGGGATTTACCTTGAGCGTCTGTTGAAAGAACACCGTCAAGGAGTGAAACAGCCAATGTGGATTGTAAAAAATGACGTCGGTTCATTGTGCTAAATTTAATATTCTTTGCTTATGGTTTAATAATTTAGTGAAATGGATTATGTAAAAGACGAATTATACAATGCCGGATTGTAAAATACAAGTGCCATAAAAGAATGGGCAACTATTCACGCAAAATTTATAAAAAATAGACGGTATTTCAGAAAAACGCCCCTATTTTTTGAATTGGTAAATAGTATCTGTTGAAAAAGATACTATTTAGTAACACAGGAACATAATGTACAAAATTGTTAGTAGGACACTACAATTATATACACTTCGTCCCCGTGCAACTAATAGAAACCTCTCAAATTCCGAAAGAACTAATAATATCTGTTTTACAACCCTTTTGTTTCTCCATAAGTCGGAGTTGCAATTGATCCCCAAATACCCATAGTTGATTCACCTTTCCAAGTGTGTCCACCTCCAGTGTTACCGAGTTCTTCTCCCAATTTTTTGTTGAGATTACCGCAATCAATCGTTTCACTAATAAATCGAACAGAACCATCACATAACGAAGTATTGGCTCCGCCTACATGGTAACTACTAACGGTCATCGCATAAGCATCTGTATGGCGTGCTTTGTTAACATCATCATAGTTACCGGAACTACAAACCGGTTGATTGGGCGGAAGTGATGCTGTGAAACCAGAGTAAGGCGGGTGCGCATGCATCCAATATATACCTTTAGTTTCTTCAACATCTGCCGCATTGAGCATCCCGCCACTACCACGAGTAGCGGCACAATCAGCTGCTGCACCACCCATAACATTTGTAATATTTAAAGCAAGACTTTCACGTATTGAACGATTACCTGAGTTTCTCTCCGAAGTACAAATCTCGGCAAAACAGAGTGTATTACTTAATCCATCTGAAATATAGGCAAAATCAGTTTCACCAAGTGCGTTACCGCTCCAATCTATTCCCGGACGAAAAACTCCTCTTGGAGATTTCCAATATTCATCAAACGACCAATGATACGCAATCATCCAGTCACCCAAGTTCGCATGATAACTGGTACGTGCCTCCGTTTGACTTCCGGAAGTGATGCGGGCATTCGGATCCGAAGGGCAACAAAATGAAGCAATCAACATACCTGCCGGCGAAACAATATCACTACCTTCATAATTCCATTTCATTGGTTTAACAATAAGTCCAGGACCATATTTAGCCGCATCTGTACTGGGATAAGGAACTGATGCAAGTGCTTGTAGTCCAGAGACTATAATGTCGTAAACAGCCTGTTGCTCACAATATGGAAGCAATAACGTCAGGCAACTGTAAACATCGGTTTGCGGAAGTCGATTCGTGGTGCCTTGTTTTTTGAAAGCAACCCAAATCGGATCATAACCGTTACACGGAACCCGTTTGTGGGTACTCTCAAAATTGTGGACGGCAAGTGAGAGTTGTTTCAAGTGGTTGGTACATTGCATACGTCGGGCTGCTTCACGCGCAGCCTGAACGGCAGGCAATAGGAGCGCGATTAAAACACTGATAATCGCAATTACCACCAAAAGCTCAACAAGGGTGAAAGCCAATCTACTTAGAGTCGTCCCCCCTAGTTTAACAGAAACAGTTTCATACTTAATTTTAGGTGTTTTTTTCATGATTTGACTCCTTGAAAAAATGGGTTAAACACAAAAAGTGTAATGGAAAAAACTTAACTTTGTATAATAATATTTCAGCCGAATTTGCGTTTTTTAATATATGACACGGTTAAGAATATATGCAATTTGTTAAACTATGTGTAAGTCATTCTGAGTCAAATATTGACAAAAAACAGGCAAAACCACTGAAATGTTACTATTGTTTATAATGAACTGAATTATTATTCAGTTTTCATTGTCTTTTAATTCAAAATCAAATATATTTTTTTTATGTGTAACGACAGTTACTTTGAATGGAGATTTTTCAATTTCCGTATAATTTTTAGGAATAATCAGTTTCGGTTTTTTTTCTTCGGAAACTATTCCCTCCGAATCTTTCATTTTCCTTCCGGTTGGAACCATCTCCGCTTTTGTAATGGTTACAATATAATCGCCCGGTGTTGTTCCGGCATTGGGAGCACCATAAAGTGTTTGTAATTTGTATTCTCCCGCTTCATTGGTTATAGCATAGGAAGGTTGTGCTTCTCCTGATGAAACCGGAAAAAATTTAATATTGGCGTTGGCTAAGGGGGCACCATTAAATGTTACTTTGCCCATTACGATCTCTGTTTTTAAAACAGATTTTCCACAACCAATAGCTGTAAGAAGTAAGAATAGAGAAAAAAGGAATAGTATGTGTCTCATAAATTTCTCCTTTTAAAAGCGATTTTGATGTTTTAACAGATTACATAACGCATAATCTGTTTTTGCTAAAATTGGGAAACAAACACTAGCCGAAAAACGGCAACAGAAATATCGCTCTTTGTCAGGAGCGACACGATTGCAAAAAATAGGTACTTCCCACCCAACGAAAGTGGTGCATTACAGTTTTAAAATGTAATGCTGAATTACACCCATGAAGTTATACGCGGCGCTCCCTTAGCGGGAGGCACGCAACTTTATAACTTCATAGTAATTTTTCACCCGGAAAATCCGGTCGTTGTGTAAAAAATTACAGTTCGCCTAAGCGATTTTGCAATAGTT
>JAITQV010000504.1 GCA_031288765.1 Planctomycetaceae bacterium | reverse complement strand
ACGTGCCGTCCGATTATTCGCCGTCTTCTCATGGCGTCGAGCGATGCGGATATTCAGGCGGAAATGGAAATGGAAGACGATTTCATGGAGGAGCTTCAAGACAGGGAACGGCTTATCATGGAAAAAGACAAAGCACTTGTGGAAAAAGACAAAACGATTGAAGAAAAAGACAAAGCACTTGAAGAAAAAGATAAATTAATTAAAGAATTGAAGGAACAATTGGCAAAGAGCCAAATATAAAAATCATCGTAAAAAAAGATGCGGATCATTTCCAAAAAAGATGCGGTTCTTTTTCAAAAAAGATACGGTTCTTTTTCAAAAAAGATGCGGTTCTTTTTTCAAAAAGATACGGTTCTTTTTCAACACTTTTGTAAGTATTATTTTTCATAGTTTTCAACCTTCGAGGAGTTATTTATGGCGATAAAATTGAAAAAAATCCAGAAGAAAAACCCCCAACAATTGAATATTTCAAAATGGTATTTTACGCAGGAAAAAACGGGGTCAGTGGGTATTAACGAAATTGCCAAAGAAATTGAGGGGCGTTCGGCACTTTCTTTTGGCGATGTGCAAAGCACATTGAGCAATTTGGTCGATATGATGCCTTTATTTCTTAAAATGGGGCAGACGATCAAACTGGAAGGTTTTGGTTCTTTCCATATTACTGTGTCGAGTGAAGGGACGGATACGGCGGAGGAACTTAACACTCGTCACGTAAAAGGCGTAAAACTGATTTTTGTACCAAGCACGGAACTCAAACGGAGTCTTGAAGATATTTCATTTGAAATTGAATAAAAAAACCAAAAGCAGGCGACCTTTGGAAACAAGAACAAGCCGGCATCGCCGACCAAACTTTAAGGAGCTACAATGGCACTATTCGAGAAAAAACCGGAATTTGATCCTTTGGGTATGCTTTGGGATTTTCTAATGCGGTTCCCAATTATCAGATTAACGGTTGCGTTACTTTTGGCACTTGCCTGTATTATTTGGGGAATTGTTTATTACAACAATCATGCCCTTCTCGCTAAAAATGGTGTTGAAACGGAAGGTGTTGTTGTGTCCATAAGAGAAGAGACCGGCAGAAAAAGCAGAACAATAACACAATACGGGATGATTGAATATAAAGATGACAAAGGAAATACTCACCAATTTGAACACGGACAACACAAAATTGGTACATTGCTAAATGTCGGCGATAAACTTCCGGTTCTTTATTTACCCGATAAACCGAAAAAAGCAGACCTGAAAAGCCATGTTGAATTGTCAACCAAAAGTAAACTTCCATTCCATAAGATTATTTTTGCAATAAGTCTTTTTTTCTGGGCGGCGGTTGTCTACAATATTTATCTTATGATAAGATACAAAACAATATGGTAATAAACCAATTAATTATACATACCAATTCCAATAAACCCTTAGTTCTCATCGAAGGGATAATAAAATGAAAAACATTAACAATGTTCCGGTAATGTTAAATAATATTGCTTTGATTTTTGCCATTATTTTGTTTTCGTATGTTTCGGGATGTGATTTGGCAAAGCCGCAAGGACGTCTCAAAAACAACCAAACAACCACAGAAGAAAATAATGTACAACCCGCCAATGAAAACGAAGAGGTTGTTCAAAAAGAAGAGGAGGTTGTTCGGGAAGTTGCCGTTCCAAAAGAAGCGGCGGATACATCAATAAAACTTGACCAAACATTTGAAGACAAAGAATACGGCTTTCGATTCAATTATCCCGGTAGTTTGTTCTTAGAAAAGGGAGAGGGAATTATGGGAGCCGGAAAGTTGACATTATGGTTTTCGAAACAAACAAACGATCCTGAGAAAATGATTTTGTTGACTGTAACGTGGATGATAGATAGACAACTGTCTTCAACGACCAAAGCGCAAATAACACAAGATATTAGAAAAGAAGGCGGTTCGCTGAAATTATTTGAAAAAATTAAACTTGACAATCAGGATTGCATACATTTTAAAGTTGCATTTGGCGGAATGTTTGATCCTCGCGGATACAGAGTAAGCGAACAATATCTTTTGGTACTTAAACAAAGACACAGTGATTTAATCATCAATTTTTCCGCTCCGTCAAAAGAATTTGAAACTTACCGACCGCAATTTCAGGCGATTTTGAACTCCTTCAAAATAGACAACTCAGTATCGGAATAAACGACTTCACAATCATAATTAAAATAGAACTTAGTGTTCATAGGCTGGCGGTTAAATTGGGTTTGATAAATTCCTTTGTCTGTGATATATTTAAGATAAATTTAACATAAAGGTATTTCCCATGACCAATAATGAACTCGCTCATCCACATGATTTACTCGTTAGGCGGTTTCTCGCAGAACCGGAATTGATGGCGGATTTGTTGACTTTTTACATCAAACAAACCAACGATCAAAAAATAATTCAATTAATTGATCTTACTCGTTTACGGTGTGAATCGCCTATCAATATTGACGTGAATTTGGTTGAAACGATTGGAGATTTACGGTTTTCCACGAATTTCAAAAAAAGCCGGCAACCTTCAACAGTGTTCCTGTTGTT
>JAITQV010000492.1 GCA_031288765.1 Planctomycetaceae bacterium | reverse complement strand
TGATGTGCATAACCGTAGGCGGAACGAAGCGCAACCTACGAACAATTCAGACCCCGAAGGAGTCATATATTTATAGAACAAATGAATTTTTTATTGACATGAATCTCCTACGGAGATTTATTGATTTGGGAACCTCTAAAAACCTCTTTTGTCAAAACTCACAATGTTAAAAACAATACATTTTTGAAAATTGTTTTGTTCAAAATCGAATTTTTTAGAAGTTCCCTAAATAAATTACTGAAAATTTGTGATGAAATCTCAAATTTGCGAACCGGACGACGGTTTCAAAAGAATACGGGAAATTTCCGTAGCAGTATCGACGTAAGCGGGATTGTTTTTAATCTCCTGCCATTTGGGATGAGCAACAAAATCTTTCCACGCTTTTTCATGCTTTTCAACATTCTCACTCCCAACCATATAAGTCAGGTTAGGAAGCATTTTACCCGATAAAGCGTCGCCGAAAAAAACCGGTTGGATACCAAGTTCACGGAAAAGCGCCATCTCGCCGCCATGATTAAACATGTGAATTTTCGCCTCATTGCGCTCAATGTTGAAACTCCGGTAAATTCTCATCTGAAAAATCCGATCAGAACCAAGATCAGGCACTTCAATCTTCGGACATTTTTCAAAACATTTAAGCAACGAACTTTCGCAACCGGTATAAACAGGGTCTTTGGAAGTTGTTGCAAAAAATGCGGCGGCGTTTTTCCGATACACCGCATCCGCAAGCAATTTCGGTGTTAAATTCAAATAGGAATCAAGTGTTTTGTGCGGAATTACAACAAACACATTCATCTCGGTTCCCAACGGTACAAAAACTCCCGCCGGCTTAATTCCTTGCGTATTGAGCGCCGGAATCAACGCCTTATCAAGTGTTTCAACCAATAAGGTTTTTTTCGTTTCGTCCTTGACGGAATAGGTACGAAATTCGATAAACTCACGATTTCCAAACGGATCCGCTGCGGAAATTTGTGATGTTACGGAAAGAGCCGTTGCGGTTAAACCGATACCGCCGGCAGACGCCAAAAAATCACGTCTTTTCATTGTTGTCTCCTAATAAATAAAGGATTAAAGGAAAGTGATTAACTAAATTAAAAGTATCTGTTCGTTTTATACCGAATACCTCATAATTTACATTACAATTTCATATTTATCTTTGCCGATAAAAATAAGCAATGCGGATTTTAAGTTGGGACGATCTTTAAGACGGGAGGAATTAATATACTGTTTCAATTGTTCCAACCCTTCCTTACGTTTTTGATCAATCTCTGTTGTTTTCGCATCCGTCTTACAATACTTCAATTCCCATACCCATTCATATTGGACTTGCGGAAAATTAGGATTGCGTTGCAAAAAAATGTCCACACGACCCGGAACCGTTTCATATTCGCTCATCGGAATATACATGTTACTCAAAAGAAGATATGCAAACAACAACGCCTTAATATACTTCTCGTCAAAACGTTGCAAGTCAAAATCGGATAACTTGCCAAACGCATTTTTGGAAACATAATCAATAAAATGATGAATATTACCCTCTGTTGCCATTGCGAGAATCGCTTCCTTTAATATTGGTACATTTAACATCATTTCCGGCGAATGATCCCGAACAAGATCACGAAGATAACTCCAATAGGTTGTCTGAATAGAATAATTAGGAATCACCAATTGTAATTCACCCGCATAAGACTCTTTGATCGTCAGCAAACCCATGTAAAACAATAACGAAATAAAATAGCTATTAGAATTCAGTTGATCGATAGAAAATTTTTCCAACAAATTCGAAACAATACCGCCGTTTTTAATTATTTCGACAATAATTTCACGGTTACGATCATTTTTAACAAGACGCTTCAAACGGCTGGGATCAATACTCAAATTCGGATCAATAAGATTTTTAGGCGGTTTGTTTGTTGCCAATATTTGTTCAAAAAAATAAAGTATCATGGACGAATTGTAAACTTTATTGACGGCATCTTCGTTGAACCGATAACCGTTGTAATAATATTCCATATCAACACCAATCCGGTTAATATCAATACCTACAACATCCATCAAGGTATCTACTTCTTCACGAGTAAAACCTAACATTTCGTTATACTGTAATTTGCGCGAATAGTTAGAGGCGATATTGTAACCGCTTGTCAAATCGTCAAGCATCACCGGCGAAATACCGGTAATAAATGTTCGATTTACAATTCCATACTTGGCGGCGGTTTTGAGTTTTTCATAAAAATCACGCACCAATCCATTGGCGGTAATCATCTTTTTATAAAAATCATCACCCAATATCGTTCCCATTGCAATAAGATCATTCGCAAAATGATCGTATTCGTCAATAATTACGAAAATTTTTATTTGCGCATTGTCTGCAATGTTGAAAGCCGTATCTAAAATTGATAATGATGATGTTGTTTGTTCGCTGTTTAATTGTTGGATAAATTGTTCGGCTTCGGGAAATAAATTTTTATGACGTTGCAAAAATCGATAGACAGTAAACTTGACACTATCCAAAAAAGAGTTGCGGAAATTATTTGCATCCGATGTGTCAATACCGGAAAAATCAAATTCCATCACCGCATAACTATTTTTGTACGGCGTAGGATTTTGACCGATGTACAAACCGACGAATAATTTTTCAAACTCGTCCGCAAAATTAACGTCATAATAATACGCCAGCACGGAAAGAAATAAACTTTTACCAAACCGGCGAGGACGAATAAATATTTGAGAGGAATTACTTTCCTCTTCGAGCATTTCAATGAATCGCGTTTTGTCAACATAAACGTAATTATTTTCCGTTCGGACTCTTCGGAAATTGGCATTGCCGTAAGGCAATTTTTTGTTTTTTTTCACGATCATGGAATTTAATTTTGGTTGTGAAGAGAAGTCTTTTAAGACATACAACAATATCTTGATTTTACAATTTTACTTTCCGTTTATGAGACAGTTTATAATACAGTTTATAATACAACTTATGATACAACTATGATTTCAACGGCTCATTGGAAAAAATGAACCGTTGAAATCATGAAATCCGAGAAGGAAAGTACGATAATAGAAATTGAGTTTTATGGGAACATAAATTCCAACCGTCCAACCAATTCCTTATTTTTGATAATTCCGAAAAAAATTCCTACCGATTTTAACTGCCGCTTTAATAAACCTTTAATAAACGAATAAACACTGTAAGCAAACGATCATTAGCAAACGATCATTATGGTTGTGTTGGAGTTGGCGGCATTGGGTTTGGCATTGGATTCGCAGGCATGGGAGTTGGAGTCGGCATGGGATTAGGCATCATCGGCGGTTGCGGAATTCCGGTCTCATTCATTGGATTCATCGCACCGCCTGTTCCCATCGGATTCACCATTCCCGCCGGCGGCTGATTGGACATTCCGGCAGGAGCCATTGGCGGATTCATCATTCCCGCTCCTGTCGGGTCAATCGGATTCCCCATCGTGTTGCCCATCATATCCATTGGATTTGTTGTTCCCATTCCGCCTTGAAATTGTTGCAGTTGTTGCTGTTGGGCAATCCGCTGTTGGGCTTCATTGGAGTCCCAACTAAGAATATCGTCTTCCGTACCGTCACGTTTATCGGGACCGGCAGACCAAATCGCCGGTTTGGCTTCACCGGTTCTGTTAAGACCGTTATACTGCATACTGTTGTCATACCGGTACGGCTGCCCCCAAGGATCAACCAACGATTTTTCCGAATCAATATAAGGAGTGGGTCGTTTTCGCTGTTGCGTATAAATTTGCGGATTATGAACCGGTTGATTCCATACGGTTGTTGCCATTCCGCTCATGGGATCCATTGGATTGGCAGTTGCCATTCCGCCCATGGAATCCATCGGATTAGACATTCCAGCCGGATTGCCCATTGTTCCCGACATTGGGTTTGCCATTCCCATACCGGTTGGGTCCATCATGGAATTGGAAGTTCCCATCGGATTTGCCGGACTCATTGGATTCATTGGAATTCCGGGCTGGGCGCCGAATGTTCCCGCTCCTCCAACCGCCATAGCGTTTCCGCCGAAAGCAGCATTGGGATCCATACCGGCGGGAGACATTCCGGACGGTTGCGCCAAGGACGGCGAAAGTCCGGGAATTTGATTATCGGGAAAATAGATCAAGGCATAAAGACCTTGTTCTGTTGTGGGATAGCCGCGATTTTCGGTCGCATAACTTTCCAGATAACCTTCAAGTTGACGAATTTGAATTTTCGCCTGCTGGATTCGTGATCTTGCCTGTGCGCTGAACAGCCCGGGAATCAGGATGGCAAGCAATGCCAGCAAGATTCCCAAAACAATCAAGAGTTCCACAAGCGTAAAACCTTGCCGATAAAATAGTTTAGTTGTGTTCATAGTAATCGTTTTTTTTGAAAAATGGTCTGAAAAATGGGTAGTAACTGAAAACATCAAACAACACCCTGTTGCATTGAAGAGTCGAATTATAACACAGACGAATCGAAAACAATAGCCGAATACCAAAATAATCGTATCTATTCAGTCATTTTGCAGCAATTTTGGGCGAATTTGTAGTTTTTTTAAACATTCGGACGGGCAAAATGCGGAAAATGGAGTTCTCCAATTG
>JAITQV010000411.1 GCA_031288765.1 Planctomycetaceae bacterium | reverse complement strand
TTTCGGCAAATCTTAGTAAATGACGATTGTTGTGTGAGGCAATGCTTAAAAGCACCCTTAGCTCGTCCCAGCGGCGAGCTTTTTTTATGTACTTATGAGCATCAGACAGAAGGTTGTTTTTTGGGGAATTATTTGCTACTGAGGTTGTTTAGTAAGAAAAATTAGGTGAAAATAAAATTTGTTTTGCGTCATTGTTCTGACGATGATTGAGTCTCTTGAAAACGTTGGCATTTTCTGTTATATTCTGAACCTACAATGATGTTGAAGATATTGACGCTTGTTCACATGAAAGATTCCAATTATTCATAACTTGTTGGCAGTCAATAATTTAATATCATTTAATATTATTTCCTGTTTTCAAAAAATGTTAAGTTACCGTTTTCTGTTTGCCGTGCCGTTTTGTAATTCGGCGGCGTGAACGGTTAAAAAAACAATTGAGGGCAGATTTGAATATAACAGTTTCAATTTTATTTCACCCCTTTTTTAACACAATAATATATTATGTCACAACTTCCTGATTATGTTGCTTCGGCGAAACCTAATTCTCAAGAAAACCGTGCCGGTTGGTTGATGACCACAGCAGCGTCTTACGCCGGAGTCATGCTTTGGTTTGTTTTCTGGCAACAAGTTCCTATGGGCGGTAACAATATTGCCGGAGGAACACTTTCGCAAGGACTCGGTTTGGCAATTGGTTCGCTTATTTTGGCGGCGTTCATTTGCCATTTTCTGTTTTACCTTGCGCCGGGCATGCTCGGTATGAAAACCGGTTTACCGCTTGCGGTAGTTGGAACTTCGACTTACGGAGTTACGGGCGGATTTTTCATGCCCGGTCTTCTCATGGGGCTTCTCCAATTCGGTTGGTTAAGTGTTAACGCTTACTTTTCCGGGTTGTTGCTGGTCAGTATCGGAGGAGTTTCCGAAGGTTCCGTAACACATTTAACTGTTTCAACTATTTGGGCGTTAATTGCTATGTTTATGGGAATGATGGGAATTCAGTACGTCGGTAAAATTGCATCGTTTATGCCGATTATTCCCATTGCGATTCTCTTATTGTTACTGGTGAAAACAATCGGTAATGTCGGTGAATTTTCTATCGAATCCATGTTGAAAGCCGCTCCTGAAACCCATAAACCTGCAATACTTTACGGCAGTGGAATTTTGGGAATTTTTTCATTGATGGGGGCTTATGTCATTGGTTTTTTTGCAACAGCCGGAGCAGCCGGAGTCAATTTCGGTTGCGGTAACAAAGACGCTAAAGCGGTTCAACTGGGCGGACTGGTTGGAATTGTTCTTTCAACGGTGTTTACCGGAGTGATTGCGTTATTTGTTGTTGCCGGAACACAAAAAATCGCCATTGACGCGGGACAAACTGCATTGCTCGCCGAATGTGATGTTACGAAATTGTTTTCACTGATTCTTGGTGAGGGAACAGCGAAAATTTGTATGTTTTTACTGGCGTTTGCGGCATTTCCGTCGGCATGTTTTTGTACTTTTATTGCGGCGGGTTGTACGAAAACGTCATTTCCCAAAGTCAATCAATGGGTATCATGTGGAATTGGTTGTGCGGCGGCGATTGCGTTGGTGATTTTTGGTTATGCGAAAGATGCTCCGGCGGTATTTGGCGTGATTGGCGCGTCGTTTGGTCCCATTTGCGGGGCGATGACTGCCGATTATTTGCTTGCCGGCGGAAAATGGGTAGGACCGAGAGCCGGTTTTAATCCTGCGGGTTGGTTTTCGTGGTTTTTCGGATTTATTGTCGGCGGAATCGGAATGGTTTATCCCATTTTCGCGGGTAAGGCGTTGCCGTTTGAAATTCCGTGTCCGCCGCTTTCCGCGTTTATTGTGGGTTTTGTGCTTTACGTTATATTTGCAAAAATCGGGCTTCAATCAAAAGTTCTCGAATTGCCGCAACGAATTGATGTTTAGCAAAATTTAACGAAACGCGAACCGGTTCGTAACCTCCGTGTATAAACACGAAAATGGAATGACAGGCGGAAACAGAAACAAAACGGTTTAGAACATTATTGTTATGTTCCCGCCTGCTGCAAAGGTAAATCGTAATTAGTTTCTGTTGATTTTACGTTGTTCGCAATTTATCGTTTTGATAATTTGTGTTTCAGCATAAGAACGATTGACAACCAGTCATTTCCGCAAGAAATGAGGGATAGCAGAACTATCATCTATAAAGCGTAACACATATTTCGGTTGTATTGTTATGATAAAAATGTCTTAAATTTTATAATTCTTCCGTACAAAATTTTAAAAGCGAATTTTAAGAGTCAAATCATTTCTTTCGTTTTTGTTCGAGAATATTTTGAAACTCCATAACATCACGTTATTGAATGAATTAGAATCATTAAATATGCAACATTTATTCAGCGCCGTAAAATCAACAGAAACTAATTAGTATCTGTTGATTTTACGGTTTGTCGGGTTATTATTGTTTCGATATATTGTATTTTTTTTGTGTGTGTCAATAATATATTCCGGTTGATATTTTGTATAGGGGCAGGGGTACTTGACGGGAATTTCGGATCAGTTACAATTGGTTTTTGTAAACTTTTAGTTTCTCAATTTCCCATTCTACAGTTTCCAATTTTATAAGGAGATTTACAATGCGTAAAATATTTTGTGGATAATCTTGCGCATAGCAAATCTCCCGATTAAA
>JAITQV010000427.1 GCA_031288765.1 Planctomycetaceae bacterium | reverse complement strand
ACAACTCAAAGACAATACATTACTCGATACAAAAACACTCGATAAACTATCTCTTGCAATGAGTGTTGTTCCGAAAAATCCTGAAACCGGACTTGTTCGGATTGATCCTCAATCGGATTGGGATCGTTGCTCGTATGGGTTTCATGATTCGGTACGGAAAAAAGGCGATGTCTTTTTCGAATCACTCCTCTATTTTGAAGCGGCACAACGTCTCGCCGAAATGTTTGAAGCCGCCAAACGGCAGGAAGACGCAGAACGTTTTCGTAAAGAAGCAGATTCGGTCAAGAATCAGATCAATAAAATCTTTTGGGATGAAAAACTTTCGCTTTACCGCGCCGCAACAATCCAGAGTTGTGAAGGCGATATTTGGGGTAGTGCTTTGGACTGAATAGATACGAATTTTTTTTCCCAACAACGTACTTCCGTGTGCAACATAATTTGTCTTGAAATCAATACTTCGCTCGAAATATCAACACAAAACCAATTGCACTAAAAAAGTTGCAATATCAAAAATTAAAAAAGGCTACACACGGAAGTACAAAGAAAAGAAAAATGAAAAGATCATAAGAAAAGATACAAAACCCGAAAAGAAACAAGAAAAGAAACAAAACAAGAAAAGGATTGTTTTTTTGTGCGTAACACAACTTCCATTTTAATTATTTTAATTTTATGGGACAATTTTAATGGGAACATTCTCAAATTTTGGGAGATTGTATTGGTTGTTTACGGTTTAAGGTAAAATTGTAATGCAATTATTCCGGCAATTTGAAAATGTCCCCAATTTAAGTACGTATTGGCAATGTTCCTGACAATGTTCTTGACAATGTTCCCCGATTTAAGTACGTAGTTGAAATTTTGAGACGATTTTCTGTAAATTGTTTGTCATACCGTTCATTTCGTGTGCGGCACTGGCAGATTCTTCCGCCGCCGCCGAATTTTGCTGCGTTACGGAATCAATTTGCTGAAGCCCGATAGTTACCTGTCCGACTCCTTGCGCCTGTTCACTGCTTGCGGTCGCAATTCCCGCCACCAAATCGGTTGTTTGTTTAATTTGTATAACGATTGAGTTCAGTGTTTCGGAGGTGCGTTTGGCAACTTCACCGCCAATGAGAATCTCTTTACCGCTGGTTGAAATTAAATCGGTTGTTTCTTTTGCGGCTTTCGCACTGCGTGCCGCCAGATTGCGAACCTCCTCGGCAACCACAGCAAACCCTTTTCCATGAGCTCCTGCTCTTGCCGCTTCGACGGCAGCATTCAACGCCAACAGGTTGGTCTGGAACGCAATATCATCAATCACTTTAATCACCCGCTGAATCTCTTCCGAATTTTTTGTAATCTGTTCCATCGCGCCGGTCATTTCCTGCATTGCCTGTTGACCGTCTTCTGCGGCTTCGGTTGCTTTTTGTGCCAAATCGTGGGCTTGACCGGCACTTTGGGCGTTCTTTTTTGTTTGACTGCTGATCTCGCTCATGGACGCCGTAATCTCTTCCATTGACGCCGCCGATTCCTGCGAACCATTGGACAATGTCTGCGAAGCACTGGAAATTTCAGCAACTCCTGTTGAAAGTTGTTTGACACTGCCGTTAATTTCGCTCAGAACGGTATTGACTTCTTCGAGCATTTTCGCAAGATTCCTATTCATTGTATCAAGCGGACCTTTTTCTTTAATGGCGATACGCCAATCACCGGAAGCGAGAGCATTTGCCATTTTGTCAATTGATTTATAATCGTTCAGCACAAGATTAAGACCGGCAGCCAAATCACCGACTTCATCCTTTCGGTTGAGTAAATCCGGTTTGATTTCGACACTCAAATCGCCTTCTCCGACAAGATGTTTAACGACATTAAGCGCTCGAAGCAATCCTGAGGAGATATTCCGGCTCAAAATGAAACAGATAATACATCCAAGCAACAACGCCAATGCGGAAACTCCCATAATTAGCCAATCCACATTACTAATAGTTTGGCTTGTTGATTGCCGGATTTCTGTTGTTTTGTTGCTGAGTTGTTCGACAATTTTTTCGGTAAGTTGGATTAGGTCTTGGGTATCTTGGTCGTTGTCAATATCGGTTTGTCTTTGAACCTTAACACAAGCAAACACCACATCCAGATGTTCTTTCCACTGTTTGATATGAATGATTGCTTCATTGATCGCTTCAAGATGTTCTTTGACGAGCGGATTGGTTTTAATATTTTCCATTCCCTGCAACAATTTTCTAATTTCTTCGTTGATATCCGATTGAAATTTTAATTTGCGTTGCACATCTGTTATTTCTTCGACGTATTGATAGTACCATTGTCTTGCGTGCTGCATTTGCGAGGAGGCGGTTTCAAAAAATTGTTGTAAATCCGCTAATTCCTTAGGATAAAATTTTTGGTTGTTATTTTCGGCGAGATTTTTTTCCATTGACAGGGTGATTGCATCGACACATTCCTGAAAGCAGTTTACAACGGTCTCTCCGGTTTGTTTAAGATTTTGAAGTGCTTCCGTCCGTTTTCGTTCTTCCTGATACCAGACGGTATCGCTTGTAACAAATTCAGCGTAAATTTCCTCAATTTTCGCAAAATCTTTTGATGTTTCCGGCGGCAAATGATCACGAATTTGGTCGGCAAATTCTTTGATTTGTTTATCGTGATTTTTCCGGTCTTCTTCACAGGTTAGGTCGTGGTTGAGGGAGGAGTTTAATGATGTACCGATAGCGAGAATGATGGTCAATCTTATCTGGCGCACGGTTCCTTTAATTTGTTCTGTTTCGAGAAGGTTTGAGATATTGGAGTTGACGGTTTGCATACCGAACCGCGAAGTCGCGGTTACAAGTATCAGTAATATCAGCACAATAATAAAACCGCAACTTAGTTTGGTGCCGATTTTATATTTGTTTAACATAACGGTAGCTCCTCTGGTTTAGGATTGTTTTAGGTTGTTCCGGCAATTTGTTTTGTACAACGATGCCCAAATCCAGATAATTTGCAGATCTGCGGCGAGGTGTTTTTACCGGAGGGGAATGTCCATCAATTGTTGAGTGAATTTTTCCGGTGTTTCGTTTGGTTCACTCATCGTTGGAATTTTTAGGGCGGATCACATAAAAGATCAAGGAAATTCCGCAATTGCAAAATAATTCTCTGATTTTGTGTATAGATATGGACACTTTGGTATATCAAAAAAAAACTATCTATTGGGTCGGGCAGGCTTGTAGTTAATAGTGAAGAGTAAATGGTTAATAGTGAAGAGTAAATGGTTAATAGTGAAGAGTAAGTAGTTGATCGTGTCGGATACGAATTTCCCGCCGCAACACAATATTTCCGCTTGCGAACTATTAACTATTCCCTATAAACTATTAACTAAAACGCCGCCCGCCTCTTAATTTCCTAATCAAAAATATAAAAGAACGTGAAAATTTATAATCACAAGGTAGGCAACCTTGTAGTTAATAGTTAGTAATGAATATACTTTGAACGGCATGAAATTACCACTTATTTTTAATAGGGAACCTCTAAAATTATTCATAAGTTCTTGTTTTTAACAACAAAACTAATTTTTTAAAATATCTCCATTAAAAAAAGA
>JAITQV010000378.1 GCA_031288765.1 Planctomycetaceae bacterium | reverse complement strand
ATTTTTCGCCCCTACCACATTTGCGAAGGTCAGCGATAGCCGAATTTTTAGATTATTTTTGTTTTTGGGTAGGAAATCAAGAGGTAGGCGATGTTTTGCCGAACAATTCCCAACCCCGAAGGTAGGGTAGGCAACCGTTGGATGAAAACCACTCGGCGGGCGATTGCCTACCTTTTGCTTGACAATCGCAACTCCTCGTACCTATTCGGTCATTTGTTGAGCAATAACACAAAACAAACGGCAAAATAGATACGAATCTTAAAGTATAGAGGATATAACTTTACCTCAACCAGGTGAGTTGCCGGACATCGTTGTTTTGGGGATGTTTTTTATCCGTTGTGTTGAGAGTTAATTGGATTCCGTTTTCGGAAAGAAAAACATCGCTCCAACCTAATGGTTGTTTTCCTTGCTGAAATTCCCAACCAAGCGCCGGAAGATTGATTAAATGTACGTTATCGCGTATGGATTGCTGATAAACATGAGTATGACCGTAAATATAGGCTTTAACTTGTTTTCGCGGTTTGACAACGTACCAGAAATGTTGATTATCCGCAAGGTCTTCGGGATTATGATGCGCGAATAACAAGGCGGGTTTTTCCTTGCGGGCATCAAGCTCCTTCGCAAGCCAGTCTCGTTGCGAACGCCCAAAATAACCGCTGCCTTTTTCGTCTTCAAAAAGAGAATCCATAATAAAAAGGTTACAATTCGGCGTTTCCAAAATTATTACACTTTTATTATGGACGGGCGAATTTTCCTTTTTGAATTGGGTAAAGGCGGCAAAAAAATGGTTAAGCCGGTCATGATTCCCCAATGCAACATATACGGGAATATCCTTTTCCGTGTACGGCGCGGTTAACGAAACAAGTTTTGCATAATCTTCCGGTTTTCCTTCAAGATAAGCAAAATCGCCGGTTATGACAATTCCTTTGGGTTTATCCGTTAATTTGAGAATTTCCTCACGAACTGCAATAAAATTTTCGTTCGGATTTTGACCGTGTAATACTTTTTGGGGATCACCCGGTACATGAGTATCGGAAAGAAAAACCCAATGATCAATATTGGTTTGTCTGACATCCGGCTCGTCGGAAAAAATACTTTTGGGTGACAATACCGCTAACAATCCGGCAGTAAAAGTTCCGGTTAAAAATTCACGGCGTTTAATCGGCGAAAATGTAATTGGCATAATCGCATTTTCCTTTCTTTGAAAGCAGGGTTTTGAAAATAAAGTTTAGTTACATATATTGGTTATTATGTTCCGGTAATATTATTCCCATTGCAAAACGGCATCAACCGGAAGATGATCACTTGGATACAAACCGTCTTTTTGTGTTAAAATTATTTTTGCACCGATTGGCTTTAACGGAGGACTTGTAAAAATAAAATCGATCTTTTTATCCCAACTGATTTTGCCGCTATAACCATGTGTTGTACCCAATTCCGGTGAATTCGGATAAACAGTTTTGAATGTTTCAATCAGCGGCAAAGACGGTGTAAACGTTTGACCGTCAAATTCGAGCGGTTTTCCTCGCATATAAGCAATGAGCGGCGAATCCTGTAACGCATTGAAATCACCGGTTACGATAACAGGAGCATCTTTTGCCTTCCGGTTTTTAATTCGTTCCATTATTAAAACCGCCGAACGTAATCGGGCTATTTCAACAAAAACGTTGAGGTGTGTATTGAAAAAATAAACTTTTTTACCTGTTCGACCATTTGAACCGATTTCGTGAAAAAGACCATACGTAACACAACGTTCACCGCCTTTATTTTTTTCAACCCAATCATTGGAACCCGGAATTTCCGGCGTGCCGGAAAGCCAAAAAGTTCCCGAATCATTGGGATCGATTTCCCAACGATCTTTTTTCCAAAAGATCATATTCGTCAACGAAAATTTATCCGGCTTGCCGCCGCAAGGAGCAAACAAAGAACCATAACCGGTCATTGCATCAGCAAGTTGTTGAACTTGATGATATTCCGGTTTTGCCGGATTGTTTGCCGGTTCTTGTGTTCCGATAAAGTCGTAAGGACCATTTCCGTCCGGAAAGTTTTTCATAACCTCAACAACAATCGGAAACCGTTTTTCCCAAGCATGATTTTGTTTCGGTTCCGATTCCCAACCGGCGCAAAGAATATTGAACGTTAACACCCGAATCGGTTCATCGGCAAAAACTGTAGAACCGAAAACAAACAGAAACAGGATTGACAGAATTAAATTAAATGTTTTCATGAGTTTTTCTCCTTGATTATTATTAAGGTTAAAGGTTAATTTTGTAACCATTCACGATCAAAGCCGCGAATGGTTACACATTATTTTTTGTATTTGGACAAATCAATTTCCATAGTTACATCGGTTTTGTTGGTAACAGTTATCTCAATCGGACTGGAATTACTAGCTTCCAATATTTTTGGAATGATACGATTTTTTTCCAAAAATTCTTCTTGTTTGCTCTGTTTTTTGGCTAATGCGGAAGGTGATAGATTTTGATCTGCTTCCGTTGGCATTAACTCTTCCGTAAAATCAACCGTTTTGAGCAACACAACAGAATATATTCCAGCCGGAACTCCGTTTCCCGTGTAAGACCCGCGCGATGACCGTAACTTTGCAATTCCTTTGGAATCGGTTATTCCGTTACTTGCAAAAACTCCGCGCGGTTCCTTACTGACCAATCTAACTGTTACGCCCTCAACCGGTTGGTGACCATCTATCACTGCTATTGTTACAGGACAAAGATTTTTTAATTCGTCCGGTACCGTAACTTTATTACAGCCGATACAAATTGTCAGCCATAACAGGCAAACAAATGCCGGTAAAAGTAATTTCATAATATACTCCTTTCCAAATATATTACAACGAGTTTGATTCACCGCCGTCACGTGAACCATAGGCTCCCCAAACACCAAATAGTGATTTTCCGGTTGGAGCGGACGGAGTGGGAAACGCATTTGCTGTTCCGCTATCAATAGTTTCTGAAATAAAAGTACCCGAACCATCCAACAAAGTAACATTAACTCCGCCGGCATGAAAACTGGTAGCGGAAAACAAGGCATTGTAATTTGTTGCTCTGTTGTAACAGGAAGGCGAGTTAGGCGGAAGCGTCGTTGTAAAACCGATATGATACCAATGACCGCCGCACCATTGCCAACTATATTTATAAGCGAAACCATCGGTCATACCTCCAACACCGAATTGGTATTCATTACCGGAAACAGAACCCACACAAACAGACCGGTCACTTAAATATCCGCCGCTGAAACCTCCGGTTGCTGCAACTGCATACGTGGCAGATTGGACTTTCACATTTTTAGAATTGGCATTGTAATTATCAACCGCCTTTTCACTAAAACACAGGGTATTACTCAGCCCGTCGCGTACCGCACTGAACGGATGGTAAACACGATATCCGAAAGGTCCGCGCAAATTAGAATCCACAGACCAGTTACCCGGATTATCTCCGTAATTGAATCGGTAACAAGTATAACCGGTATGATCGGCGGGTTTCCCTGTAACACCGTTGGAGGGACAAATCAACAGATCAAGTTGAGTTGCCTGAGGATTGTCTTTTCCGCCTTCGGATGCAGGAATAACATGAGCACTCCAGGAACTAGAACCAAAGTAAACATTTTCGGATAAAAACCGCTCATACAACGGATTTTGTTCGATAAAGGGGAGCAATGCAATAAAGCCGCTCCAACGCCCCACTGAGACATCATTAAGACGTCCATAAGGTCCTCCAAGACCTGCCGGAATTGCAGTGTGGATATCCGCGTAATTGTGTACTGCAACTGCCAACTGTTTCAATTTGTTGGCACATTGCATTCGTCGTGCGGCTTCGCGTGCTGTTTGGACAGCGGGCAGCAATAACCCGACCAGCACTCCGATAATCGCAATGACCACCAGAAGTTCGACTAACGTAAAGCCGAACAGTGTGGAACGGAGAGGAGTTAAGAAGTTTGACGAACATCGTCCGAATAGCAAAAACTCTTTGCTATTCCTTCTTAATTTTTTCTCTAAACGACCCCCCCCCCCCTGATTTGCCGGGCTTGTCCATCTTAACGTGGAAATTTTTACCCAAAAATCTCCCAAAAACACAATCAAACACCTAACAAAATTTTCCATTGTCATGTTCCTTATACAATGTTACTCTGAAATAATCGCCAATCGCCTGCCGTAATACAACACAACATAAAAGCGAATCGCTGTTCAATTAGTTTCAAAGTTTTCATTGTTATATTTGCATGGTATTTTAGACCCAATATATTAAGTACATATTAAGATAGTGTTAAGATTGCGCTAAGTTTTAAAATTTTTTGCGGAATTTGCCGGCTTTTTGTTAAAATAGACAAACCGGCGAGGTTTTTTCGATAAAAGCTTGTAATCATCAGGCAGGCAACCGCTCGCCGAACAATTACTTGTCGGAAAAAAATAAAACCACTAAAATATTACTAAATTACTTTCAATCCTCTAAAAATCGGAAACAATCCATGATTTTTTATGTTGTGTTCTTTTTTTTCTGTGTTACCGGAATTACCGGAGTTGCGGGAACAACCGAAATGCCGGAAAACGAAGGTGATACCGCTTTTGCCCGGAAAAATTATGCGGCGGCGTTGGAACTTTACAGTCAGGCAAGGCAAAATCAAAAAGATAATGATTGGAAACGACTCACGGTTAAAATAATTCGTTGTTGTCAGGCACAAGGCAAAACCGAACAGGCTGTTCAGGAATATTTTTTGCTTTGCCGTGTTGAGCCGGTTCCGCCGCTTGAATGGATTCCGTTGCCTTGGTTTGTGCCGGTAGGAACCGCAACAGGAATGAGTTTGCGTGAAAAAACCGCCGAAGATTGGCTCAATCCGTTGCAAACCAAACCGCCTAATCTCGCGGCAACTCTCCTTGCCGCCGCAACTCTTTCGGTAAGTCCCGATCCCGCAAAACAGCTTCGCGGTTATCAATTGCTTCGGGATTTGGAGAAAATTTTGGAAATACCGG
Source organism: Planctomycetaceae bacterium (assembly GCA_031288765.1). Lineage (GTDB taxonomy): Bacteria > Planctomycetota > Planctomycetia > Pirellulales > Thermoguttaceae > WRKP01. Next base: position 4,359 of record JAITQV010000378.1, on the reverse strand, counting down.
AAAAAACATCGGAAAAAACACAGGATATTCGGCAGGATGTTCGGGAGGATGTTCGGGAGGATGTTCGGGAGTCCGCTTTTCAACGGCACGTCGCACTCTTGGCAAAAGCAATGTGTTGGAAACAGCGAATACCAACGTTGAAAAACCAATCGGCGTTAATACCGTTGCGCCGGATTTTGGATCAAATTCCGGAATCTTATCAAGCCGGACCGTTATTTTTATTTGGTCAGGCAGCCCGAAGAGTCGGCGATCACGAAACTGCCGTAATTACATGGATGCGTATTCCGATTCTTTATTCGGAAAACGTACCGCTTGCAATTGAGGGGTTGCGTGAGGCGGCTTTTTCTCTTGAGAAGTTGGGGCGATTCGACCAAGCCGAACGGTTGCAAACCGAGCGATTGCAAATCGAACGCTCGCAGCTCGAAACTAATATTAAGCGGAAATAAATCGGTCAATCGCGTTAATTAATTACCGGCAATGTAAGACAAACAAAAAAATTTTTTCACGCTCCCTTGTCAAACAATTGTAAAGGATTACAATTTACGAACTTTGATGTTTGGGGTTGCAGGATTGACTGTTTTCAAGATTAAAGATTACCCGGTAGTGTAATTGGTAACACTAGGGATTTTGGTTCCCTCATTCAAGGTTCAAGTCCTTGCCGGGTAACTGTGAAGGGGAATAATTCTGGCTCCTTTCAGTTTTATTCCGTTGTTAACTTCACAAATTGCCGCTAATCCTTTTCCATAAGGATTAGCGGATTTTTTTTACTATCTTATATTACTATCTTATAATAGTTGATAGTTAAGAATGGATAATGGATAGTTCGCAAGCGGAATTAGTTAATTGTCTGAGCAATGATTTATTTGATCTAATAGGTAAGTCAAATAAATCCCAAAAATTCTAATTCGGACAATTGAATCCGCTTGCGGCTTTTTTCGCTCTCAACTACCCGCTATTCAACGGTTTTCTTTGTCGAAGGCTCCGTCAAAAGCAATATTGCTTGGCGAGAAGTTAATTTTCTTCACAAACGCACAGGCTTCTGTGGCTCCAAATTCCCGTTCCATTCCCATGTCTTCCCATTCAACAGATAACGGACCGGTGTAACCGATATTGTTTAATGCACGAATAATCTCTTCGAAATTCACACCGCCATGCCCCAGCGAACGGAAATCCCAGCCGCGGCGATAATCACCAAAGTTTAAGTGTGAACTCAAAATACCGGTTTTACCATTGAGAGTAACAATGGCGTCTTTCATGTGAACATGATAAATCCGGTCTTTGAAACGGTAAATAAATTCAACAGGATCAACACCCTGCCAAAGAAGATGCGACGGATCGAAATTGAAACCGAATTCTTCACGTCCGTTCAACGCATCCAACGCTGTTTCGGCACTGTAAAGATCAAACGCAATTTCTGTCGGATGTACTTCCAACGCAAATTTAACTCCGCATTCTCCGTAAACATCAAGAATCGGATTCCAACGTTCCGCTAATAATTTGTAACCGCCGTCAATTGTTTCCTGAGACACGGGAGGAAATGAGTACAGATAAGCCCAAATACTGGAACCTGTAAACCCCGTAACAACATCAACTCCCATTTTTTGCGCTGCCCGCGCAAGATCTTTCATTTCTTCGGCAGCACGTTTATTAACTTCCTCCGGTTTGCCGTCGCCCCAAACATAATCAGGGCAAAAACCTTTATGGCGTTCATCAATTTTGTCGAGAACACATTGCCCGACCAGATGGGCTTGAAGCGCCCAACAGCCGAGTCCGTTTTTGTCGAGAATTTCACGCCGTTTGTCGCAGTAATCGCTTTCCGTAACTGCCCGACGAACTTCGAAAAGTTCCCCCCATGTTGCAAGTTCAAGTCCTTCGTATCCGAAACTTTTGGCTTTGGGCGCCAGTTCCGCAAGTTTCAGATCAGCCCATTGTCCGGTTGTAAGTGTAACAGGTCGTGTCATGTCAAAACTCCTTTTGGGTTGGAAAATTGGTTAAAAATCACTGAAAAAATTGTTCCTTTGAACCGGTTAATTTTTCAAACGCTTCAAAGCGGTTAAATCTTTTCAGTTTTAAAGTGTTTGTTATTGTATCATGCTGCGGCGGCAATGTCGAGTCGCCGCAACAGATTCGGAAACTACAAAAAAATTCGCTTTAATCTATGTTAGATTTTAGCACGTTTTTGGTTTGGGTTACGTTGTTTGATTTTTGCCGGCGGAGTTTTGGCTGTTTTTTTATCTTTTCTCGCTTCAAACGCCGCCGCCTTTTTAATACCTTCTTCCAAAGCGTCTTCGCCGGCTTTGACCAGCTTTGTATAATGAACATCGGCGAGTTTTTTACCAACATCTGTTTTTTCCGCTTGGCGTTTGTGGAAGTAAAGCCGTGTTGCCTCGCGTTCGGGAATATGCCCGACAGACGGAGTTTCACCCTGTTCCAATTTCTGGACAAAAATCACACCGGACATCGGAGCCTCAATTTCACGCCCGTCATCAAGTGTTAACGTGTAAGTAAACATCCGGCAAGGATAAGATTCTCCCGTGTACAACTTCTCATCACCGGCAAGTTCCTTAAAACGCCAAAGCTTTTCCATCCATTCTTTTTCGACATTACATTCGATTTCCGCAATTTTTGTAATTGGAATTGTCCGCTGCCGTTTCAATTCAATATCAAAAATTTCAAGCCGTTTGTCCCGCGTAATGTACAATAAACCGGGAAAAACTTCTCCGTTGGACATTTCGACATAACCCGGAACCGTGTCTTCGCGAACATCCGCCTCACGCCGTTTACTAAGCGGGTTGGACAATACCGGCGGCTCCTCCGTCCGAACATCGGAAGAAAAAAATAATAAAACAAAAATCATCAACAATATTTTTTTCAACATTCTAATCTCCAACTTCATTAAATGTAATAGTTACACACTTGAAATTATTTCGTAATTATCTATTTAATATCATTTCCTGATTTCCCGCCGGCGTCTTGGAGAATTTTTTTGATTTCTTTTTTAACAGCGTAATCAAGCAGTGTTTTACCGTTATTATCTTTTGCATTTATATCCGCGCCCTTCTCAACAAGATATTTAACTACTTCCAAATAATCTTCCGGTGCAACCAAAACGGCAAGACGAAAAAATGGTGTTTTACCGTCCTTATCTTTTGCGTTTACGTCCGCGCCCTTTTCGACAAGATATTTAATAACATCCAAATTACCGCTACGTGCAGCAGAGAAGAGGGGAGTTTCACCATTTTTATCTTTTACGTTTACATCCAATCCTTTTTCGACAAAATATTTAACAACTTCTAAATTATAACTCAGAGCAGCAGAGAAGAGGAGAGTTTCATCGTTTTGGTCTTCTTTTGCGTTTATATCCAATCCTTTTTCGATAAAATATTTAACCATTTCCAAGTTACCACTACTTGCTGCAAAGAAAAGGGGAGTTAAACCGTGAAATTTTGCGTTTACGTCCGCGCCCTTTTCAACAAGATATTTAACCATTTCCAAGTTACCTCTACATGCTGCCGCGAATAGAGAGGTAATACTATATTCACCTCTTATGTTAACTTTCATGTTTACGTCCGCGCCCTTTTCAACAAGATATTTAACCACTTCCAAGTTATCATTGATGATCGCATAGATGAGCGGAGTTATATCATATTTGCCTTTTGCGTTTACCTCCGCACCCTTTTCAACAAGGCATTTAACCACTTCCAAGTAACCATAACTTACTGTAATAATGAGAGGAGTTGAACCGTCTTTATCTTTTGCGTTTACGTCTGCGCCCTTTTCAACAAGATATTTAACAACTTCCAAATTATCACTAAGTACAGCATTAAAGAGGGGAGTCTCTTCGTTTGGGTTTTTTGCATTTATATCTAATCCTTTTTCGATAAAATATTTAACCATTTCCAAGTTACCACTACCTGCTGCAAAGAAAAGGAGAGTCCAATTGTGAACTTTTACATTTACATCCGCGCCCTTTTCAACAAGATATTTAACCACTTCCCAGTTACCATGACCGGCAGCCTCGAAGAGAGGAGTTGCACCATATTCATTCTTTACGTTTATATCGAGTCCTTTTTCAACAAGAGATTTAACTTTTGCCAAGTTACCTTCTCTTGCAGCGCGATGAAGAGGAAATTCATCGGCATTGTTCTGCGCCGGTTCCTGAGCGTAATTGGTCAAAAATAAAGCCAACATAAACAATCCCGTTAAAAGTGTTGTGAAAATTGTTTTTTTCATTATTAATTTTCCTTATTCTGTTTAAGTTTTGGTTTTATTCGGTTATCTGTCCTGAAAATAAGACTGAAAGCAATCATACGTCAAAAATTCACAAGGTAGGCAACCCTTCGCCGAAGGGTTGCGTCG
>JAITQV010000280.1 GCA_031288765.1 Planctomycetaceae bacterium | reverse complement strand
GGTTTGTCTCTTACCAGATTTTTGGATTTTCCGGCGTAGGCGGCACGGCATTTGACTCCTTCCAAGTCTAAAGTAATTGGTTCTTCGACGGCATCGGCAAATATTTCCGAACTAAATTTTGTTTTGGCTTTTTTGCCTTGAAATGCCGTCAATCGTAATTCATGCCAACCTTCCTCAAACTTGTCGTAAAAAAGATGGTCGTATCCGGCTCGTTCCTGAAGTTCAAAAAGAAAATAACCGGGAACCGGAATTTTCAAGTTCCCGACAGTATAGATGATTGTCTTCTTCCGGTAACCGATCGATTCCAAAAACGTATAATCAGGAAGCGGTTCAACCGAAATTCCCTTGACGTCATGCAACTCGCAAAGTTCCAAGTATTCCCGTTTTGGAAAGGGAAGTGCCGGATCGATTGCAGCCGCTTTTTCAAGAATCGCAATAATTTGTCCATTGATTCGCTGATCTTGTATGGAACGGCTGCTCGGCATGAAATAACATTCACTCCATAACTTTGCAAGAGCATTATTACGATAAAATCGTGCGTTTTTCTCACGATCGTTCCAGATAAAAAATTCTTTGGCAAGATGTTCAATATTCTCTTTTGATTGATCGTATTTGATTAATTTGGCAATTGGAAATCGTCCTGCCGGAGTTACAACTGTTCCCGGTACTTCCTCAGGATAATAAAAATCAGTCAAGGGCCAACTGATCATTAAACTACTGTATTCATTAGAATTGGCACAGTATAAAATAGCATGAATAACTCCGCTTAACCATCGATTGAATTCATGCTGTAATTGTTCAAAATTACGATCTGCAAAATAGTCGGCTCCATCGTGAAGTTCAAAAGACAAATCACATTCCCGTGCGAACTTATCAAGAAAATCCACAACTTCGGCATGAAAACCCGGTCCGACAACATTGGTTTGACATTCGCAAATAATTCGTCCCTGATAAAAATTGAGTAACACTTCTTCAGCGGAAGGACAAAATTCAAACTGTAAAATTCTATGTTGCGGAATGTTGACACCGTTTTCGGAAACAATGTATCCTGCTTCTTTGCCCATATTTTCGGCAATCTCAACTTCATGGGATAAATTCTTCGATTTTGCTGAAAATGTAATGTTGATACTCATAATACTAATACTATTCCCAAACAGTTCTAAAACAATTCTAAAACAAAATGAACGCCAAACAGAGCCGAATAAATACAAATAGTTTACTTGGCGGAAAGATCAAAAATCAATTTCACCGGATTGTTGATTTTTGTTTTCCGGCGGGGTAATTTTAACCGTGCGACCTTGAATGGACACACGACCATCGGCTAACAAACTGAGGGCTTCAGGGTACGCAAGACATTCGGCGGCAAAAACACGGGCATTCAAAATGTCCGGCGTATCGTCCTCCCGAACTTCAACCGATTTTTGTAAAATAATAGGACCGTTATCGTATTCCTGATCAACAAAATGAACCGTACAACCACTCAGTTTCGCTCCGTATTCGAGAACTTTCGCGTGGACAATGTTACCGTAATACCCCTTACCGCAAAACGACGGAATTAAAGACGGATGAATATTCAAGACACGGTTTTCAAAATCTTTCGGAATTTGCAGCAACCGCAAATAACCCGCCAATACCGCATAATCGACTCCGGCTGCCCGGCAAACATTGAAATTGGCTTCGCTGAACTCTTGCAAACTGTCAAACTGTGATCGTTCGACAATCTCAATCGGAATAGATTCCTCCTCCGCATACTGAAGACCGGCAACATTGGAAACACTCGAAATGACAACAGCAATCTCTGCCGAAAGAGCGCCCGACGCAATCCGATCAATAAAATTCTTCAAAGACCGACCTGTACCGGAAATCAAAACCGCAAGACGAAGTTTTTTCTTAGACATAATATCAATGTTGAAATGTGTAAGTGAAAAAAATAATTGTTCAGCCGTCGTTCAAAAATGGACAACTGTTCCTGCTAATTGCAGAAGGCAGTGATTATAAAAATTGACCGGTAATTCAAACCAAAGTTCTCGCACATAAAAAATTCCCCAAAAAAGTTCCCAACTCTTTATTAGTAGAACGTATTATAAAGTTTCCGTCAATTAGGCGGTATGAGATTTTTTTCCGTGTTCTCCGCTCCGTGTTCTCTGCGGTGAATAAAATAGACAGCTCCCTAATGTTCAAAACCTTGCGGAAGAAAAACGGTTCCGTCCGTAAAACGAAGTCCAAGTTCCGATGTCAATTCGGCAACAGGATAAAGAGTTACGTTAAAACGTTCCCGAAGCGGCTGCAAAACAAGAAGCTTTTCCGCTTCGCCGGGAGGCATTGCCAGTAAAAGTTCAAAATCTTCCCCATCGGAAAGAGCATGTTCCAACGGTGTTTGCCCCGTTTGTCGCGATAATTGAACCGCCGCCGGTGAAATGGGAACCGATTTTTCGTACAACGTCGCCCCAAGACCGCTCTCAACCGATAAACGATGCAAATCCAACGAAAAACCATCACTAATATCTATCGCCGCATGAATATCAAAATGTTCGTTAAGATAAAGCGCTTCGAAAATTCGCGGTTCAAACAAAAATTGGTGTTCCAAAATACTTCCGCCAAGCAGCCCCGTAACAAGAACTCGGTCGCCCGCTTTGCCGCCGTTTCGCCGTAACACTCCTTGCGGTGTAACACGCCCCAAAACCGTAATCGAAATAACCAATCCGTTGTTCCATGTATTCGTATCACCGCCCGCCAATGTTAAAGAATATTTCCGAATAAGCGGTTCCATTCCGTTGTAGAGTTGTTCGGCGAGTTGGATTCCCGCCGGCTTGGGCAACGCCACTGCAACCACAATAAAAGTAGGTATTCCGCCCATCGCCGCAATATCGCTCAAATTAACCGCTAAGGCTTTACGACCTATCCATTCCGGATCAACCTGCCCAAGTAAAAAATCAATCCCTTCGGTCAACATATCGACGGTAATAATCGTATCACCAAGTACCGCCGCATCATCTCCTAAAAGTTCGGAACCGGCTCGGCTCCGTAACTTCTCAATCCATTCGGTTTCCATTATTGATCTTTCATTGTTCGTTTGTCTCGGTTTTAGGGTATTTAATAAATGGAAATTGATACTTTCCATCCTTAAAATTCATTTTGGAAATTTCCTCTTTGAGGCTTTCCGATTTTTTGTGGTAATATTCCATTTTTTCCGCCATAGTCATATTTTTCGTTTCTTCATAATGTTTTTTCCGAATCCTGCGAATTTCTTTAAGAACATCATCTGTTTTTTGGGGCTTCATTTTTTATCTCCTTAT
>JAITQV010000265.1 GCA_031288765.1 Planctomycetaceae bacterium | reverse complement strand
AAACACATCAATATTGTTTGTTTCCATGTTACAGGAAAGCAGAAAACGTCCGGCTGGGTCTAACGTAAAAAAACGCGGATGTTTACCGCCGCTCGGAATATTTTGAATACGTGAAAGTTGTCCGTTTTTCGGGTCAACGGAAAAAACCGCAATAGAATCATCGCCCCGATTGGAAACGTACAAAAATCGACCGGACGGAGCTAACTCTATTTCCGCAGTAGTATTGTTTGGAACAACCGCCCCCTCCGGTAATGTCGAAATTTCCTGAACCATTGTTTGCCCTTGCATTTCAAAAACACAAACAGTTGAACTTAATTCATTGTTGACATAAGTAAACCGTTTGTCTTTTGAAACGGCAAGATGACGCGGTCCGCCGCCGGACGGAAGAATCAAATACGGTTGATCTTTTTTTGGGGTTAATTGGGCGGTTTTCATGTCAATATCGTAATACATAACCCGGTCAATTCCTAAATCCGGTACCGCAATCGTTTTATTTTCCGCATCAAAATAAACGGCATGAGGATGCGGCGTTTTTTGACGTACACTATTAGGACCGCTTCCGGTGTGTAAACAATCGGCTGCAATATCTCCGATTTTTCCGTCGGCAGAAACCGGAAACGAAACGATATTTCCCGATGTATAATTTGCAACAACAACAGATTCGGATTGGGTTTCGGAATTACCGGAATCGGAATCCGGTGTCCGGCAAAGGCAAAGATGACACGAAGATTGAGCCGGAATTTCTTTTTCGTCCAGTAATGTCAATTCTCCCGTCGATTTCCGATAAGTATAGGCGTGAAGTGCCGCTTTTGAGCGTTGTTCCGTAACCGCATAAAGCAAAGGACGTAACGGATGAATCGCCAAAAAAGACGGTTGTTCGCATTTTGCCGCCAAAACCGGTTCGGAAAGAGTTCCTTTCGCAACGTCAAACCGGCATGTGTAAATTCCCTGACTGCCGTTTTCGCCGGTATAAGTTCCAATAAAAAGTCGTTTGGGTTCTTCCGCTTGTCCGGCAATAAGAAAAAATGTCAAAAAAAAGGACAACCCCAACAACCAATAAAAAAGTTCCGGCGAAATAAAAGGAATCCATCGAGCAAAAAATCGCGTTTTCATAGGTTTTCTCAATAATTTAAAAAGGATGTATTGATTCGAAAAAATTTGTAATAAAACAGGCAATATCTTACCGGTTTAGATTATCCAACGGTTTGACATTTTAATCCATGATATTATTAAAGCAAGATACTCGGCACAATGCCAATAATAAGAACATGTTCTTAAACATATTCATCGGGAAAAACGGGACTTTTTTTAAGACGGCTGGAAAGAAGCGCAAAACTGGCAGAAAGTTTTACCTCTTCACAAATAATTTCCTGAGGAATATCCAACCGAATAGGTGTGTAATTCCAAATTCCCTGAACCCCGATTTGAACCAGAATATCGGCTGCTTCCTGAGCCGCCGCAGAAGGAACCGTTAAAATACCAATCTCAATCCCCGCATTTTGCCCCATTCCATACATTTGCCGGAAATCAAAAATAGGACATTGATGAATATGGTGTCCGATTTTGACCGGATCAACATCGAATGCCGCTACAATCCGTAATCCGTGTTCCACAAAACCCGCATAACCGAGAATCGCACTGCCAAGACTTCCCGCCCCAATAAGAAAAGCCTTAATTTCCCGATTCCAGCCGAGAAAGCTTTCAATGGCATCGATCAACTCCTTCGTCCGGTAACCGATTTTGGGACGCCCCGATATGCCGGTAATCGCCAAATCCTTGCGAACCTGCACACTTAATTGCCCAAATTCCTCCGCAATCTGAGTACAGGAAATCAACACATTCCCGCGATTCCTCTGTTCCTTCAAAAAACGAAGATAGACGGGAAGCCGTTGGATACTTGGTATTGGAAATGATTTGGCGGATTGTGTGAGCATAAGACATTACAATCGAAAAAACTTCCGAACTTCCTGAGGAACCCCACTCAAAAATAATCTTGAATTTATTTTTAGGAATTTATAAAGGGCTTCATTTTCGCAAATCCGCCCGAAAAAGTCAACACCATAATATTGTGGTTTGTGATTTGTGGCGTGTGGTTTGTGTATTATTCGGCAAACCGGAGATTTTTGAGATTTTTCCATTCATCGGGGATTCGTATTACTTTTTCTGTTCCTTTGGAACATTCGTATTCCATTTCGAGTTTTGGGGTTGATTTGAAGCGGGTTTCAAAAAGAAGGTGTTTTTTCGACAGGCGGTCAATTGAAATCTCCGCATGGAGTAAGGCATTTTCGACAAAACCGTCCTCAAGATTATAACGCAACGTTCCCCGCGGGGTACATCGTCCGATACGGTTTGATTTTGTGTCGGAGGAATCAAGTTCTATGAATCCGCCGGTTATTTCAAGAGTTGCCGATGTTCCGGCGTTTTCTTTCCGAGTGATTTCCAATGTTCCCGAAGGAATCCCGCGCATGGACGGATCGAGAATATTGGAAAACTGGTCGGCGCGGACAAGCCATGTTTCCCCGACGGGAACATCCAATTTCGGCATGATGTGATAATCGGCTAAAACGCCGAGATTAGCGCAAAGATTCCGTTCCGTTTCGGTGAGATTGCAGCCGACCGGTTCTATTTCTTCGACCACGCCCAACCGATGGGTAATCCGTACTTTTTTCCCTTGCAGCGAATCGGTTGAGCCGAACACATTGATTTTTCCTTTTTTATTCGAGAGTTTCCATGAATCGAGGAGGTTTGAGATTCCCTTGTAACCCCGCAACGCCAGATTTTCGGCAAACGAGTCCGCCGCAATCGGAAAAGCGGCGCCGCTCAGTTTCAGAACCGTCCCCGAACCCGGCAGTAAACCGTTAAACAACGGTGCAAGACAGGTTGCCGTTACATTGGCGCCGACCGTAAGATAAGGTTTTGCCTGTTTCATGAAATCGAGTTTGACCGATTCCACATCGCACAAAATCTCCAATGTATTGACGGATTGAAAGTCGTAGAGGACGATAATTTCCATGCCGTCGTTTTTTTCAACGGTTCGGATTAAGCGGGCTTCGGAGGCGTAGGACATATTCAAAAGAGCGCGAACTCCCCATTTTTTATCTTCGACTTTTCCGTACATTGTCCATCGCAGCAAAGAATCGTAAACTTTTTGTTCTTCGACGGATTTTTTGAGATGTTCCTGATTGAGGCGGTTGGTTATGGCGGCTTCGGTCAGCCGGACGCCCTGTTTTTTCAACATCTCACGGTTCAACTTCTCACCCGATTTCACCGCAATCGCTTCCGGTTTGTCAACCGTTGTCGGTTCAACACCGGAATCGGAATTATTTTCCTGACCGGTTTGACTGATTGGGTTGGTTTGGCTGGTTTGATCATTTTGGCGGGTCGAATCCGTCCAATGATTGGTTTGGGGCGTTTGTTTTTCATTTTGCTGATTTTTGCCGGACTGGAAGGCTACAACAATCAGCAAAATAACAATAATCAGAATAAGAAGGGGAATTAAGGCTTTTTGTGGTTTGGGATCGTCGTCGGACATTTGCGGTTCTCCTGAACGGTATTGTTTTCAATTTCTTTCCAATTTTTTAAGTTGGTAAATAAGGGCGTTGCCGGAATGACAATGATTGTAAACAGAACTTATTATAAACAGAATCGAACGGAATTAAATAGATGATGTTTATAGTAATAATTTAAAAAACTAAAAACAATTATTGATCGAATGACCGTCAAATAAACATCCGATTCCAAACAAAATCAAACATAGGTAAAAATCTTTTACATACTGAAAATTAGTAACTGTCTATTTTTATTAACCACAGAATACACGGAACACACGGAAATTAGTAAATTGATAAGATCACAAGTTTATTTTTTGAGGATACAAAATGAAGGCAATAACAAAAAAACCTTT
>JAITQV010000258.1 GCA_031288765.1 Planctomycetaceae bacterium | reverse complement strand
TTCTCAAAAAAATTCCCCAAAAATTTTCCCAAAAGCACAATCAAACATCTAACAAAATTTTCCATTGTAAATCTCCTTTGATATTACAAGGTTAACATTGAATTTCTCCTGCAACCGTTCACCAAAAAACGCATGGCAAATACAAAACCGGTCACAAATTCAATAACACCCATTGTAACCCGCCTCCCAAAAATCTACAAGGGGGAATTTCGACTATTTTGATTTTTTTCCAAAGTTGATTCCGATTTTTATATTTTTCTCAAACGGTTACATCGGTTGTAGTGGCGAAAAATCTTTCGCCCCTACTGCATATACAAAAGTCGGCTAACACCGACGCAATCGTTCGGCGAGGGGCTTTCACCCAACGATTGCCTACCTTATTTAACAATTCGCAAGATAGAACTGAATAAATACGGCAATTGGCGGTTTTTTGGTATGTTTTGGCAATTTTTTTTCCTCCCCCTTTGACGAATCACCAGAGAACCCTATAATAAGGATTGTTATTTGCGATATTCATGATTTGATGCGGTTTGCTTTTTTTAAGGCTTGCCGAAGAGGGATCCGGCGGTGGGAGACCGTGAACCTGGTCAGGTGGGAAACCAAGCAGCCATAAACGTAACCTTTCAGGTGCTCGGGTCTCTCTTCGACAAGCCTTTCGGCGATAATAAGTATCTGCAATCAACACTTCACAGGAAAAAAGAATACCCTCCCGCCTATTCCTTCACCTGAATCTCCCCATGACCACCAACAATACTCCCGCCGCAACCAACTCCTCCATACAAAACAACGAAGATCATTCCGCCGGTTCGGGAAGTTATCAGGTTGTTGCAAGACGTTACCGCCCCAAAACCTTCGAGGAATTGGTCGGGCAAAAACATATCGCCCACGCCCTCTCAAACGCCCTCACCACCGGACGTGTCGGACACGCCTACCTCTTCACCGGCGCCCGCGGCGTCGGAAAAACCTCCACCGCAAGAATTTTCGCCAAATCATTGAACTGCGTCAAAGGTCCGACATTGGAACCTTGCGGCGATTGCGATAGTTGCCGAAGCGTCAGCACCGGAGAAGATATCGACGTCCTCGAAATCGACGGAGCCAGCAACCGCGGTATCGACGAAATCCGCCAACTCAGGCAAAATGCCTCAATCTGCCCAAGCCGGTCAAAATTCAAAATCTATATCATCGACGAAGTTCACATGCTGACGCGGGAAGCCTTCAACGCCCTCCTCAAAATCCTCGAAGAACCGCCGGAACACGTCAAATTTATCTTTTGCACCACAGAACCCTCCAAAATTCCCATTACCATCCTTTCACGCTGCCAACGATTCGATTTTGCCGGAATCGAAACCACCGCAATTGCCCAACGGCTGGCGGGAATTGCGGCAAACGAGCATGTTACGGCGGATGACGGAGTCTTTGAAATGTTGGCTCGGCGAGCCGCCGGTTCCATGCGCGATGCACAATCCCTCTTGGAACAATTGCTTTCGTTCGCACCGGAACACATTTCGCTTGCCGATGTTCACGAAATGCTTGGAACCGCAAATGATCAACTCCTTTTCCGGTTGCTCGATGCCATGCTCCACTGCAAACCGGCAACCATTTTTGCGGAGTTGGAGGCTGCCGCTTCGGAAGGTGTTGATTTTGGGGTGATGGTCGAGCAAATGATGGGGTTGCTCCGTGATTTGCTTGTGGTTGCTTCGGGCGGCGACGCTCCGCTCATGCTTTTCTGCTCCCCGCCGCAATTTGATCAGGTTAAATCAACCGCAAACGCTTTCGGTTTACATCGAATACTGGCTTCGCTCCAAATCCTCGATCAAACTCATACCAAAATGCGTTTCAGTACGCAAGGACGTGTTTTAACGGAGCTTGCTTTGGTTCGGATTGCCCATCTCGATCATTTCCAAATGATTACCGTATTGCTTGACCGGATTCGGGAAGGAAGTTTGGCGTTTCCGGCAACTCCGGCAATTGCTCCCGTTGTAAAACCGGTTCAACGCGTTATTCCATCGCCAGCACATATTACTTCGGCGCAACCTTCCTCCGCTCCGCCTGTTCCGGTTCAATCTTCCTCCGCTTCAAATCAATCCGCCCCTGTTCAAGTTCAAACTTCGCTCGCTTCGGTTCAAAACGTTCCGGTTTCCAATCAATCTTCGCCGAATGTTCCTCCGTCTTCTTCGCCTCATTCCCTTTCACAAACGTCCGCTCAAACTCCGGTGCAACGTTTTAATGAAGCGTCGGTTCCTCCGAAAGTTGAGTTGGATAATATGACCGATGAATTGGCGGTAACAATTTGGCGGAATGCGGTGGATACAATACCCGGAATGTTGGCAACCTACGCGGCAAATTATAAAAAATTAACCTTCGAAAAACCGAACGGTTTTTGTGTTGTTTTCGACAACCGTTATGCGAAGGAACTTTGCGAACGTGAACAACCGCGTCTTCAGAACGTGTTGTCTCAAGCGATTGGGAAGGCGATTCGGATACGGTTTGAGCTTATCGAGGAAAAACAATCGACTCCGGCTCCGGTTCAGGAAGTCAACCGCAGTAAACTTTTTAAGGATGTGGTGGAAAATCCGTTTGTTAAGAAAATCGGAGAAATTTTTGGCGCTGAATTGTATGACGTACGATAAACATGACAAGGTAGTGTTTTAACGGACAGGGCTTACCTATTGTATTTTTCAAAGAGTAAACCAATGATTTCTGCCTGATTATCAAATTCCGTGTATTTCGTGTATTCAGCGGTTAATAAATAGACAATTATATTCTTTTATTTGGTGAGTCTCTCCGCCGAATTGTTTTAACATAGGTTTA
>JAITQV010000247.1 GCA_031288765.1 Planctomycetaceae bacterium | reverse complement strand
ACCGAAGCGTCGGTTCATGATAGTGCTCCGTTTTTAGACTTGCTGCCGGCTGAGGCGAAAAAAGATGAGCAAAACAAAAATTACCGCCAACCTATTTTTTTGGATTCCGCTTATAAAGGTCAAGCGATTGAAGCGGAATTGAAACGGCGCGGTTTTGATCCTCTGATTATTGAACGTGCTTATCGTAATAAACCGTTGACCGCCGAACAGAAGGAAAGTAACCGGTTAAAATCAAAAATACGTGCACGTATCGAACATATTTTTGGCGCGCAAAAAATGCGAATGGGTAATGAGATATTGCGAACGTTTGGAATGATTCGTGCGAAATTTCAAATTGGAATGTGGAATTTAGTTTACAATATGAGTAGGGTAGTGAGTTTGAAACGTGTTAAAAGTACAAAATAAAGCCGAATTATCCGCGTAAACTGCCCTAATCGACAATAAAAATCGGGAAAAACAAAAATCAGACCAAAAATTTCAAAAAAAATAAAAATTCAAAAAATAAAACTATAAAACCAATTATTAGAGATGCCCCAATTTTTTGATTTTTGTCAACTTTTGCAACAGAGTGGTCAATTTTTGTTAGACATATTCCTTTAAAAATATTTTATTAAAATTCGAGGTAAAAATGTCCCTTGAAACTATTCGCGGATCAATAAAAAACAATGAGGCGGTTTCAAAGTTACTTGAAAGTATCGATTCTGGTATTTCCGGTACAATTTATTTTGGATACCCTATTCTTGCTTCAATTGATACAAATCAAGCAATTGACGCTTTGCTTTTATCAAAAGAATATGGGTTGATCGTCTTTTCATTTGAGTCCTCTTGTTGCGTTACGGATATTATAACCAGACAAGATGAGATTGCTTTTGCGTTGGAGGCTTATCTTATGAAAAGTGATTTACTTCGTCAAGGGCGTAAACTTGCTATCAAACCTGTTGTAATCTCGTTTTTTCCATCTGATGACGATGTTCCCCAATATAAATCTGAAGAAGAGTATTTTTTCGCTGGACCTGAAACGATATTAAATTTGATTAAAAAAGTTTGTCAATCAATTTCAACAGAATATTTTACTAAATTGTCCGCCGTAATTCAGAGAGTACAAAATTTGAAGCCGAATAAAAAACGTAATAACATAAAAAAGGAAAAATCTAAAGGATCTATACTCAAAAAACTAGAAAAAGAAATTGCCAATTTAGATCAATGGCAAAAATGGGCAGCCATTGAAACATGTGAAGGTCCCCAACGTATTAGAGGTTTGGCGGGTTCGGGCAAAACGGTTGTTCTTGCATTAAAAGCTGCTTATCTTCATGCACAACATCCCGACTGGGATATTGTTGTAACTTTCAATACCAAATCGCTTCGGCAACAGTTTCAGGATTTAATTGAACGTTTTACTTACGAACAGTCAGGTGAAAAACCGGATTGGAATAAAGTTCACATCATGCACGCTTGGGGATCATACAGTGAACCGGGAATATACTCAACAATCGCCCAATCGCTTGATGTCGTACCAATGGATTTGACAACAGCAAAAAATCGATATGGAATGGATGCTGCCTTTTCCGGTATATGTAACGAACTTATTGCGGTCATATATTATGGAAACAAAAATGAATTGTTTGATGTTGTACTTATTGATGAAGCACAAGATTTGCCGATAAGTTTCATGCAGTTAGTATATCATACCACCAAACATCCCAAACGAGTAGTATGGGCGTATGACGAATTACAAAATCTGTACAATACTTCTATGCCGCCAGTAGAAGAAATGTTTGGTAAAAATAAAGACGGCAATCCTCTCGTTTCACTCCGTAATTCCAAAGACTCTGCAAGACAAGATATTGCACTTCCTGTTTGTTACAGAAACACACCATGGGCACTTGTGGTTGCTCATGCTTTGGGGTTTGGGATATATCGTGAGCAAGGTCTTGTACAATTTTTTGATACACCGGCATTTTGGGAAGAAGTTGGTTATACAGTTCTTTCCGGTGCCCTTCATTTTTCTCATAGTGTTACGCTTCAACGTAACCCCACATCGTATCCCGGTTATTTTAAAGATGAGTCGCCTATTTCGCCGGAAGATGCAATCCGGATTTTTTCTTTCAACTCTGAAAGAGAACAATATGAATCAGTAGCAGAACAGATTTTACAAAATATTGAAAAGGATGAACTTGATCCGGATGACATTCTTGTTATTTTTCCAAATGCACGTACAACAAAAAGTGAATTTGCATTGTTTCGCGAATCTTTGTTACAACGCGGGTTAAATTCACATTTGGCAGGAGTAACCACAGATACAGATATATTTTTTAAACAAGGATCGATAACCTCTTCAGGGATAAATCGGGCAAAAGGAAATGAGGCATCAATGGTTTACGTTATGAATGCAGGCTGGTGTGCAACGGGAATTGAAATGATTAGATTACGAAATATTCTTTTTACAGCAATTACACGATCAAAAGCTTGGGTACGTATTTGTGGAACAGGTATGGGAATTAAAATACTTAAAAAAGAATATGATTTTGTTGTCAAGAATAATTATTCGCTTTGTTTTACTGTTCCAAGCGAGGAAGAATTACAATGGATTCGACGAATTAATCGTGACAGAACTCCTGATGAGCAAAAGGAAATTAAACAAGCAAGTGAGGATATCAAAAAACTAAATGATCTGTTACGTAAAGGTGTACTAAATCCTGAAACTATGCCGGAATTGCAGGAATTAATTCATTTTATAAATTTAGCAAATAAATAAATAAATATTGAGAGGATAACACGATGTTTCCAAACCATAAATTCCAATTTCATATTCGGTTAAAAAATCAGATATTTAACAGTCTTAGAACTCTCCAGGATCAAAGATTGATTTACATCTATAATACACCTATTTGTGTTAAAAAAGAAATTTTCTTCAAGATTACTTACCCGAACCACCAATCAGGAACCAACTTTTCAAATCACGCCTACGGAGCCATAGATGATTATTTGTCTTTTTTGCTACGTGAAGAATATTTGTGTCTATTTTCAGATGCTTCAATTTTACAAATTTATTATGAATTTAAAGGTGATGAGTTATGGAAACATCGTCTAACATGGTGGCCTTGTCCTTTTTTTATCAAGCTTGATGAAGCGAATGACACTCCTCCGCTTGATTTGATTGATTCATTAATTGGTTCATTGGCAGTAAGTTGGAAAGAACATTTAGTAATGCGAAGTCCTGTCAGATTTGATTTTGATGCTCAACTACACCACAATCCGGCAAATCATCCGGCATCTCATTTACATTTTAACAATAAATCGTGTCGAATGTTGGTTAGTCATCCGCTTTGTTTTAATCGTTTCATTGGTTTTATTTTCAACTTCTTTTATCCTGAGATTAAATGTGAATTGTCCGATGAAATATTGTGGAACAAAAATATTCCTGTCGATTTGTGCTATGAAAAAGCATTTCTTGGCTGGAAGTGAGAAGACAATTAAATATTTATAGAATAAATGGTTGTGTTCAAGTGGAACACAACCGCCGAATAACATTTAATTAGATTACAATAAAACAATGAGTAAAAAGAAAAAAGAAGGCAAACGATGGTTGACATTGTCAAGTGGTCAACCTTGGGTTACGGAAAAATTCAAAGAGTATTATCCGAAAGGAACTTTTTCCGACGAGCAACTCAAATTACTTTTTTGTCACAGTGGTCAGAATCCCGATAATCGAATGCTTTATCAGTATCATTTTTCGTTTCATACCAATAATATGGAAGTGTTTGACGTGTTCGTTGCGGAAATTGATCGGGCAACTGAGGATATTACCGTATTGTCGGCAATTCCGTATGAAGAAATTCCTTTCAAGCGAATCATGGCTTTCCGGCGATTTATTCAACAGCTTCCACCGGATGAAGAACGTTTAGACGATGGAAATTACGATGAAGCCGAAATTTTGAAATTTATGGAATAAGAATAACCCAAGTAAAAATCCGATACGATTATGGACTTTTTTCAACATCAGGAACAAGCGAAAAAGCGGACAACATTGCTTATATTTTTGTATATTTTTGCAGTTGTACTGCTTGTTGTTGCGGTTTATATTTTGGTTGCTTTTTGTGCTGTTCAAGGCGGCGGTAATCCGTTTGATCCGGTTATTTTGTTCGGGTCGGTTGGAGGAGTTCTGTTATTGGTTCTTGGCGGCAGTTGTTACAAAATATTGGAATTATCTTCCGGCGGCGGTCGTGCGATTGCGGAAATGCTTGGAGGACGTTTGATTTCTTCGGCAACTTACCAACCTGCGGAACGTCGTCTTTACAATGTTGTTGAAGAAATGGCTCTTGCTGCCGGCGTACCGATTCCGGCGATTTACATCATGGACAACGAGCCCGGAATCAATGCTTTTGCTGCCGGATTTTCGCCGCGTGAAGCGGTTATCGGAGTCAATCGCGGAACTGTTGATTTGTTGACGCGGGACGAATTGCAAGGAGTGATCGCTCATGAATTTTCGCACATTTTGAACGGTGATATGCGAATGAATCTTCGGTTGATTGGAATTTTGTTCGGTTTACAGATTTTGGCGGTTGTCGGTTATTACGCAATGCGTATCGGCGCCGCTTCCGGCAATAATCGCAACAACAAAAACGGCGGCGGAGCAATCATTATGTTGATTGGTTTGGGCGTCATGATTCTCGGTTATATTGGAATGTTTTTCAGTGCAATAATTAAGGCGGCAATTTCACGGCAACGCGAATTTTTGGCGGATGCGTCTGCAGTTCAGTTTACTCGGAATCCTGACGGTATTGCCGGAGCGTTGAAAAAGATTGGTTGTCCGAATATTGGGAGTACGGTTTCCAACGAACATGCCGCCGAAGCCAGTCATCTTTTTTTCGGTAACGTTTGCAGTATGTTTTCGCTTGGCAATATTTTTGCAACACATCCTGATTTGGCAACGCGGATTCGGCGGATTGATCCTCATTTTGACGGACATTTTCCGAAACGAATTGAACCGGCTAACTTTATTGGCGAAACAAAATCTCCGAATCGGAAATACAGCGGAACAGATTCTTCGGTTAAATCGAAAAATTTCAGCAGTCTTGCCGAAAATCTCGGTAATATTAGCATCGAAAAAATTCTTGTTGCCGAAATGCTGTTGCAAAGTATTCCCGATAATATTGCCAATGCCGCCGATAATCCCTTGACGGCGAAAGCAATTTTTTATGCAATTCTGTTGGACGCGGACGAAACAATCCGTCAATTACAATTTGAATCTCTTTCCGTTTCGGAAACTTCGTTTGTTGTTCGGCAAACGCGGCAGATTTTTTTACAGTTACAAGGACTTGCCGACAATACTAAAATTCCGCTTGCACAGCGGATTACGTCGTCGCTTCGGCAATTGACATTGGCGCAATACAAACAATTTTCCGGTGTTGTTGATAAATTGATTGCCGCCGATCAAAAGATGAATCTGTTCGAATACACGCTTAAAGCGATTTTGTTACGTGATCTTGACGTTCATTTCGGTATTGTTCCTCCGCTTAATGTGCGTTATTCCGTGCTTAATTCCGTCCGGCAACCGGTTGTTACGGTTTTATCGTTTCTTGCCTATTCCGGTCATAACGATGTTAGTGTTGCGGAAAAATCTTTTGAAGCGGCGGCAAAAGAACTCGGTTTAACCGATCCGATGCAAGGTGTTACGGATTGTACGGTTCCGGAATTTGACCAATCGCTTCGGATTCTGGCAACAACATCGCCGATGTTAAAAAAACGGATTTTTACGGCATTGATGACGTGTATTTGTTACGACAGGCAAATTACGGTCAAAGAAGGCGAATTGATTCGGGCAATCGCCGCCATGTTGGCGATTCCGATGCCGGATTGGAACGATTTATGTTAATGCCTTTATTTTGTGAAAACAAATTTTTAAAGACTAAATATTACTCACTGCACTTTCCAAAAATTTTTGGAAAGATACTGCCAAGGCTGCGGGTGCTAGTGACAAGTATTCACAAAAAAATCTTAAACGTATGGAAGAAGGAAAAGCCCCCATGTTGAAAGCTAAAGTAAGAGATAATAAAACTGGAAAAACTAAAGAAGTTGAGGTTTCAATGGAATTGCATCACCGAGATACACCTCAACGAGAAGGAGGTGAAGGTGTCCATGATACTATAAATCTTGATATGTTAACACCAATGGGAACATGAAGCAGCCGATTCATTTCGGCACACAGGATATACATTTATAAAAATAATCACTTCTGTTAAAGATTTCTAAATTTTGGATACACTCAATAACATGATATAAATTCGTCGTTTTTATGAACATGTAAATAAAATTTGAATTTCTGTTAGTGTCTTTGTATTTTCAATCCACTTTTACAAAATAAATATAAAATAAAATGAAACACAAAAATCAAATCCTATCCTTTTTTAAGGATTTTGTTGAAGGAAAAATTCCTGTCCGCCAATATTGTAATTGGTTAGAAGAACAGAGGGATAACATACTATCTTTGTTCAATGAAGAGACTCTAAGAGACTTTACAATAAATAAAGTTTTTTTTGAAGAGCGTGAGAATGAATTTCATTATCGCATGTGTCAAGTGTTATCTGATATTGGAAAGATTTTACTTGAAGAGAATATTAATTTTTCTGATAAAGAAATTGATTTTCATCGCGAAGAAAGTATTAAAATTCTTAAAGAAGAGGAACCAATACGTAATTTCAGAGGAAAGATGGATAATTTCCTGCTAAAATCTCCGTTACGATGTGAAATTGGCGGACTGGAACTGGGGCCATTTATTAAACGAATCTACAAGAAATATTGTGATGACGGCTCGCCTAGAAAAATAAATGACTGGATGAATACCAATCTTCTTCCTGAGTTTATATGCCTACATTCAACATTACCTAAATGGCATGCAAAAAATGAAATTATACGATGGTCTGTATATGGGGACAAGCCTACAGTATTTTTGAAACAATTTGATGTATTTGATGAGTCTAATCAAAAAATTCTTGAAGAGAAATTTGTCCATGGGATTACTGTTTATGTTTTTGGATATCGGGTTCAAGATGAAGAAGGATTCAAAATTGAATATACGGTATTTGATCACACGACAGGTGATACAAGTCAATCAATAGAAGAACATTATAAAGAGGAAGAAAAAAGAATGAAGAAGGAAGAAAAACAAAAGAAAAAAGAAGAAAAGAAAAATTGATACACCAAACTGCGAATGTGTATTACCAGTAAATTTGAAACAAAAAGTAAAACTTCATCTCGAATTTCTCGAAGGACGGTTATACTTACCAATAGTTCGTGTTGAGCGAATTTCATCTGATTATCAATAATCAATCTACGATCATGATATTTACAAAACACAATTTTATTGTTTTTTGAACATTGCGAAAACGATAATTTGCTTCATTTCTTGTTGAACTTTCCTCAATTCTATTATCGTATCAATAATTTTAATCTATTTCAAAGGTATTAGACAAGTATACCAAAATGGGAAAGTTATCGAAATTCAAGCATGAAACAAAATTTTGCAACATTTCTTGTTTAATGTACAGAGTTTCTACTATTGGAAAACATTCTCGCACACCATACTATAAGAAAAAACAATAATGAATAGGGAAATCCAAAAAATAGGAGAAGTAATAGACTGAATTGAAATTTTACTTCAGAACCAAGAAAAAACTCGGAACACATAAATCCCAAAGTAGTGAAATACATGAATAGTGTATTTTGTAAACATAATGCAAAAAAAAGAATAATAGCACCAATAGGAATCGCAAATACTATCCCTAAAATAATTGCCCAAAGGAGTAAACAAAATATTCGTTTACAATATGATATAAGTAAATTAGTTGATTTCACGTAAATTCAACGATTGCGGTAGTTTAAAACTTTGATTTTATAAACATATAACTGGAGTTTTTCAAAATTGTGTTTCACACTATAAATAAAAGGGTTAGAAAGATTGAAAGTTCCCTTAAAAAAATGATTGGTAAAAAATAACGAATCATATTTATACACAAATAAAAACCAATGTTCAATACCACAATTTTTTGGAAAGTGCAGTTATGAGTAAACAATATCATAAAAAACGAGTCAATTATGAACAACGTCTCAGGCAAC
>JAITQV010000244.1 GCA_031288765.1 Planctomycetaceae bacterium | reverse complement strand
TTGAGGTTTTATCTTGTTGCTTTGTTTATTTTTCTGTTTGGTCCCTCCATTAAAATCTATATCGATAAATATTTCAATTATTGTGTTGTCATTCTGACAATTCTTCTTATTGCCGGATTTGCTTGTATCAAATATTTTATTAAATAACGTCAACTCTTATTTACTTCTAAAAAAATTGACCGGATACCAACATATTTTGACCGGATTTTCATGTTGACATTTCTATCAAACCCAAAGATAATAGCAAACCAATAAAACGTTACCGGAAAATTTGAGGATAACGTATTGTGTGAAGCGATCAATGTGAAATCACTTTGCTGAATTTTCACCGCTTTTAAATGTTTTTTTCTTTCATAACTTTATTAAAGAAAGGTTTAACAACAATGTTACAACAAAAAACTTCACGCCGCAACTTTTTGAAATCTGTTGCGGTAACAACAGCGGTAACAACTGCGGTTGCGGTTCCGGCATTGGTTCCGCGTTCGGTTTTTGCCGACACCGCCGCAAAACGCCCCGGCGCAAATGAACGAATCGGTATTGCCGGAATTGGTGTTGGTCGGCAAGGCAGCGGCGTTTTCGGTTCTGCGGCAAACGATAAACGAACAGAAGTGATCTGCGTTTGCGATGTTTGGAAACAACGAGCCGAAGAAATCGCCGTTAAGTATAAACTTGCGCCGGAATCGGCGTATCAGGATTATCGCGAAGTTATCGATAACAAAAATGTTGACGCTATTGTTACCGCCACTCCTGAACATTGGCGTTCCCTGATTTGCGTTAATGCGGCGTTGGCGGGAAAACATCTTTACGTCGAAAAACCGATTACACTCACTGTCGAAGACGGTATTCTCATGCGGAAAGCCGTACAAAAAACCGGTATTGTTTTTCAGTGCGGAAGTATGCAGCGGTCAATGGTTCCGAATTATCTTGGTTGTCAATTTATTCGGGAAGGGCATCTCGGCAAAATCACCGAAGTGATTTCCGCTAATTACGAATCGCCGTGGTTTTGCAGTTTGCCGGAAGAAAAAATCCCCGAAGGTCTTGACTGGAATCTTTGGTGTGGTCCGACGGAGCCGGTTCCGTTTCATTCGCAACTGTTTATTCCGCGCGGCAATCCGGGTTGGTTGTCGTTCCGAAATTATTCCGGCGGCGAAATGACCGGTTGGGGAACACACGGTTTCGACCAAATTCAATGTGCGCTTGGTATGGATGAAACGGGACCGGTTGAAATTTTGGTCGAAGGCGAAAGACTTCAGCCGCCAACTTACGACAAACCGGAATCCGCCAAACGCGGAAACGATATTTGTTCCAAGCCCGGACTTTCCTATCGTTACGCCAACGGTTTGACGGTTCGGCTTGCGGAAGGGAATCGCGGCGGCGGAATTTTTATCGGCGAAAAGGGCAAAGTCGAAATCTTCCGCAACAAAATGACTTCAAATCCGAAGGAACTTGCCGAAAACTGGTTGAAGTCAAACGCCGAGTTCAAATTACCCGGTCATACGACTGATTGGATCAATTGTATTTACAGCGGCGAAAAGACTATCGGCAATCTTGAAACGGGGATTCGTACCGCAACGATTTGTCATATTTTAAACATTGCCCGTTATCTTGGTCGCAATCTGAAATGGGATCCGGTCAAGGAGGAATTTCCCGGCGATGCGGAAGCCAATTCATGGTTACGGCGTGAACACCGAAAAGGGTTTGAACAACCAACTTTATAGTTAATAGTTAATAGAGAATAGCTAATAGTTGGTATCTATTCGGTAATTTGCCGGACAATGGCGAGGACAAATCCCATTTTCGACTTGATTTTTGTTCGAAGCCCGCAAGGGCAAGATGTGCATAACCGTAGGTGGAGCGAAAGATCGGATTGTGCAAGTAATATTGTCCTACGCCCTGCAAGGGCGAAATAAGCTAGCCTGCCGCAACGCGGCGGGTTGAGATGCCCCTCAAATCATTTCGCCCTGAAAGGGCAAGATATTAGTTGATAGTTTATAGTGGATAGTTTGCATGCGGATTTAACATCTTGCAATAAATTCTCCGCATGCGGCACTCTCAACTATCAACTCTCCACTTTTCTCCGCACCATTTTTAATTTTTCACCGCATCTTTTTTGAAAATTCTCCGCATCTTTTTTTGACAATGATTTCGCATGCGAACTATCAACTATAAACTATTTACAACAACCTGATTTTTCTAACAAAACAACCTTAGTAGCCATAATTCCTACAAAAAAACCAACCTTATTACCTTATTAAAAAATAGGGAATAAGATAATAAGGTAATAAGGTTGGTTGTGGTGGAATACATAATGCTATATTTTGAACGGTAGGAAATTACCTCTTATTTTTAACAACAAAACTAATTATTTTAGATGTTTCTATTTTAAAAAAAGAGGTAATTTCCTGCTGTTCAAAGTATAATGCCGATACGATGGTAGGTGAAAACCTTTTGCCGAAGAGCCGCCTAGAAATAACTTTTTTCCGCAAATTTACATTATATGATAAAAATTTCATTTATCTTAGAAAGTTTTCCAAAAATGTATGAATGTAACTTGCATTATCCCAAAAATAAAAGTCATACTGTAAAAATTATAAATCTTTTAGATATTGCAGGTTTTTTTTCGTCACATTCGAGGTCAGAAAAACAAATTATCTTTGATAAGATGATCAAAGATAATGATATTTTTATTGATGAAACAAAAAGAGTTGCAATTCTTGATGCCGAAGATATTGATGAAGGAATGTGTATTCGAGAATTGCAACAATTAACAGACTTACCTTCTCTTAAACCATTGTTTACGGACTTTGTGAAAGAAAAAGATTATTCATCTCAATATAGTATAATAATATCAAATTATGAATTTATTCTGTGGGATTTTAGGGAAGCTCTTTATAAAAAATACCTTGGCATGTGGCTTTGTCGAGGGCAATAATGGCAATAAATGAATATTTAAAACTATTGAATTTTTCAGAACGAGTCTATTATGAATACTCAGGAAATGATACTGTATGTGTTGTTTTGTCGGATGCAATGAAAAAAATCCTTCAAAATAACGGAATAATTACTCATTCCGATTATCTGCCCTTATCTGCAAGAATTGAAGAGTAGGCAATCTTTCGGCGAAACGTTGCCTATATAAAACCAAAAGTTCTTTCGGAAATGGAGGAAAACAGTCGAGTGATTCTTTGTCCACAGTATTAAATCGTTCACGAAGATCAAAATAAAGTCTTGAACAACTTCGGTCATCGCCATCCCATCCTTCCCGCCTGAAAGCGTATTCAAAAAAATATGATTCTAAAATACAAAGCAATTGAAAAGCCTGTAGATCGGTCAGTATATCGAGTGAAAAAGGTTCAATAGGAAAACGATCTGCGTAATCGTAAACAAAATCACAAAAATGGTGACTGTCCTTCAATGCAGAAGGAGGTAATGGTAACTGAAATAATCCAACCCCTTTCGTATTTAGCCATTCAACCCATTCATCTTCGGCTTTTTTTACATTTGGATAAACAATCTTTTTTTCAGAATTTACAAGCCCTTCTGAATGTAACCATTCAACCCATTTCTCTTCAAGTTTATCTACATTTGAATAAATAATATTTTTTTCAGAACTCATTTGTTACTCCCTAAATGAAAATGAAATTCGTAATTATCTCCATTATACAAAAAACATAAATCGTATTTATTCAGTGATTTGTTTTACACAATTGCTCAACATAAGGACTGAATAGATATTTTTTGCCGGCGAAAAAATTGCTCTTGACTGTTTTTTTGTTTTTTACGATAATCCGGTAATCGGTTGGGGATTATTTTATTCTTTGTCGAATTTTGCAAGGAGGTCTGAATTATGACTAAAGGAAAACGGTTAGGGCGTGGTCTTGAAGCTCTTTTGGGGCGTGTTGGGGTTGGTGAGCAGGAATCGGAACCGGAAATTCATTCTTCCGGTGCTTCAATTCCCGGTTCTGATGTTGATGCGGATTGGATGCTGCAACAGCGGTTGGCGTCGCAAACGCCTCATTCAATTGACATCATGCTCATTGACCGGAATCCCTACCAACCGCGTCAGGAATTTGATGAGACGGAACTCGAACAACTCGCCCAAAGTTT
>JAITQV010000219.1 GCA_031288765.1 Planctomycetaceae bacterium | reverse complement strand
CGGCAACCCTTCGCCGAACGGTTGCTTGCCGATAGGCAATCCAAACAACCAACATGACAAAAATTCATTGTCGGCTGACGCCGACGCAATCGCTCGGCGAGCGATTGCCTACCTTTTGTTGGGTTGGTATCCGAATCCGATCCGTAGGTTGTGCACATCTCGTTCCACGAACTTAGAAAAAAATCAGGTTGAAAATAAAGTTTGTCTTGCATCATAGTTTGACAAATCACCGAATAGATACAAATCCGCGGCATCTGCGGACTTCTCTCCTGTGTTCTCTGCGGTTAATAAAAGAGACATTTGCTTATTCGACTGTAACACTTTTGGCAAGATTCCGCGGTTTGTCCACATCACAACCGCGAAAAACCGCAACATGATATGCCAAAAGTTGAAGCGGGATATTGTACACAATCGGTTGCAAAAATTCCTCAATTTGCGGCAATTCGATAATATCGTCGGCAATTTCCGTTGTCCGTTGATCGCCTTCCGTAATCAAAGCAACAACCGGACCGCCGCGAGCCTTAATTTCCTGCATGTTCGACAACGTTTTGTCATGAACATAACAGGTCGGCGCAACAAAAACGCTTGGAGTTACCGCATCAACCAAAGCAATAGGACCGTGTTTCATTTCTCCGGCGGCGTAACCTTCGGCGTGAATATAACTGATTTCCTTGAGTTTCAAGGCGCCTTCCAACGCCGTAGGAAAATTAAAATGGCGGGCAAGAAAAAGAAAACTGTTACAATGAGCGTATTTTTCGGCAATTTTTTTGACACGGTCGTTTGTTGTAAGAGCGGTTTTGACCAAATTTGGTAACTTTTCAATCGCAGAAATAATTTTTCGTCCCGCCTCAAAATTCAAATGCCGCAAACGACCAAGATACAACGCCAACAACGCTAAAACCGTACATTGTGACGTAAATGTCTTGGTCGATGCAACTCCGATTTCGGGACCGGCGTGTAAATAAATTCCGCCGTCCGCTTCGCGGGCAATCGAACTTCCAACAACATTGCAAATCGACATTGTTGGAAATCCGCGCCGTTTCATTTCACGCATTGCAGCGATTGTGTCGGCGGTTTCACCGCTTTGCGTGATCGCAAAAAGCAATGTATTGAGATCAAGCGGCGGATTTCTGTACCGCAATTCGCTGGCGTATTCCACCTCAACCGGAATCCGCGCCAACGTCTCAATCTGATATTCACCAACCAACGAAGCATGCCAACTTGTTCCGCAAGCAGTCATCAAAATTCGCTGAACATTCAACATTTGTTGCGGTGTCAGATTCAGACCGCCGAATTTTGCCGTTGCCGAATCATAATCAAGCCGCCCCCGCAAGGTGTTTTGAATCGCTTCCGGCTGTTCGAAAATCTCCTTGAGCATATAATGGGCAAAACCGCCGCGATCAACCTGCGACGGATCAATATCAAGAACTTCGATATTCCGTTCAACAATTCCCTCATCTCGGTGACGGATTGAAAAATTGTTTTCAGTTACACAAACAAGTTCGTGGTCGGAGAGTGTAACAATTTGGTCGGTGTAACCGGCAAGAGTTGCGGCATCGCTGGTAAGAAAATTTTCG
This sequence comes from Planctomycetaceae bacterium, assembly GCA_031288765.1. Lineage (GTDB taxonomy): Bacteria > Planctomycetota > Planctomycetia > Pirellulales > Thermoguttaceae > WRKP01. The sequence goes on along the minus strand of JAITQV010000219.1, from coordinate 10,279 downwards.
TTTTTACCAACACCAAGAATGAGCGGACTTCCAAGTTTCGCGCCAATCATCACTTCAGGATAATCACGGAAAAGAACGGCAATTCCATAAGTTCCGTGAATCTGCGACAAAGCAAGCGTAACAACATGCGGCAACATTTCCTCAATTTTAATCGTTTCACCAAATTTGTCGATTTCTTCACGCAAATAATAAGCAATCAAATGAGCAAGCGATTCGGTGTCTGTTTGAGTAACAAATTCGATTCCTTTTTTGGTCAATTGACTTCGAATGGACTGATAATTTTCGATGACTCCGTTGTGAACAATGGCAACGGCTCCGTCAAAACTAATATGCGGATGGGCGTTTTCTTTTGTCGGCAACCCGTGAGTTGCCCATCGGGTATGACCGATACCGATATTACCTTGTGGTTTTACGGCGAGAACGAGTTTTTTCAAAGCATCAATCCGCCCCGGAGTTTTTTCGATATGGATTGATTTTAATCTGTTAATGGTGGCAACTCCGGCACTGTCATAACCGCGATATTCCAACATCCGAAGTCCGCGAAGTAAAAAATCCAAAGGATTCTGTTGTCCAACGTATCCGACAATTCCGCACATTTTGTTAAAAATTTTTGAGAACAATAAGGTAGAACAGAAAAATCACGCCGTTCGTGATATATTCAAAGTGTGTTATTTTACAAAAATTCGGCAAAAGTACAAGAAGTTCCCCGAAATATTCCGCTGAAATAATCTGACTTTCGTAAAAAATTCACATCAATAGAAAATCAATAAAACAAATCAATAAATCTTTGTAGGAGATTCCCAAAAATAAAAAAATAAAAGAAAAGACATAAAATTATCTTGGTGGGGTATATTGACCGATAATTTTTTAAATATAGAATAATCGATCAAATAATTTTCCATTTTTTAAATTCAATATTTAGGAGATTAAATTACGTTTTGAAAAATAAGTAGCCCGAACAAAAATTCGGGTGAAAAAAATAATCGAGTACGTCAACAACAGTTAAATCGCTTAGGCGAGCTGTAATTTTCTACATGACAACCGGATTTTTCGGGTAGAAAATTGCTTCAGATCATAAAGTTGCGTGTCTCCCGTAGAGGGAGCGTCGCGTATGATCTGGTAGGTATTAGTTCAGTATTACATTTTAAAACATGTAATGCACCACTTTTGTCGGTGGGAATAAGCCTAATTTTAACTGACGTGTCGCTCCTCAAGAGCGATTTCTGTTGCCGTTTCTCGGCTTAGTGTTTGTTTCCCAATTTCAGCAAAAACAGATTATGTGTTATGTAATCTGTTAAAATATCAAAGTTCTCTGTATTCAAGGAGAAAAATCATGCAACAAATTTTATTTAACGTTTTGTCATGTTTCATGACAAGCCTCATAGCATATTTTATGCTATGCACCGGCGGTAATTTCCGTTCGAAAGTTCGTCGAACCGAATACCGAAACGGATTTACGTTGGTCGAATTGTTGGTAGTAATTGCGATTATCGGCGTGTTAATCGCATTACTGTTACCCGCTGTTCAAGCTGCAAGAGAAGTCGCCAGACGAATGCAATGCCAAAATCATCTCAAACAGATGGGTATTGCCGTTCACAACTTCCACGACGCTAATAAGGCTTTGCCGCCGTGTAGTGTCGGTTATGACGGAGCATCATTTTGGGTACTTCTCTACCCTTACATTGAACAACAACCCCTTTACGATTATATTGCCAATCGAACAGCAACCACCGGTACTCTGAAAGGTTTTCAGTTACCGACCAGTTCCGCTTGGTGGGACAGTATTACACTTGACGAAAAAAAATCTTTTGCTGCTGTTTCCGGTTATCGTTGTCCTACACGGCGCGGTAACGGTCAGTCAACGTATGTTGAGCGTGCGCCTTTTACAGATGAAGGTGATGCTCATCAAGTCAATACCAGCACCAAATCTTCACCCGGTCCGTGCGGTGATTACGGGATTGTCTTTCATACTCGTTTCAATGCTGCACGAACAGGTTATCCCTCTGAAAATGCTTTGCAAAATTGGTTTTTTGCTTCGAGACTTCATGAGAATAACGACACAATCTATCATTATGGTCCGTTTCGAATGGCTCTTTCCGGTAAAGATTACACCTCATACAGTACCAGAGCGGGCGGTTGGCAACCGCGTGACAATATGGGGTGGTGGAAAGATGGAACGAGTAATCAATTGGTTATCGGTGAAAAACATATTCCGCCGTTTGCTTTGGGGCAATGTGGGCGAGCGGATATTAGTCAAGACGGTTTGACACCGGATTGCTCAATAATTACGGCTTATGGACATAAAAGCGGCGGTATGGGACGGGTTTTTCGTCACGACACCGCAGCAGGATTCGGAATCAGTAAACCGAATGATTACGATAACGAAATTCGCCAAGGTCCTCATTTAAGAAATGTTGGTGACGGATATGGATTCGGGAGTTGGCATCCGGGGATCTGTCATTTTCTGGTCGGCGATGGTCATGTTCGCGGCTTAGCCGTTTCAACCGCACAGCAGACATTGGAATATTTTGCTGATGTCTCAGACGGAAATTCTATTTCATTGCCGTAGCAATAATATCGTAAAGATTCAACTGAAAGATGATGTTTCATCGGAACTTTCTGTTGAATCCGAATTAATGTTGCGCGTTTATTAAATACGTGTTGTTACCACTAATTTCGTTATTTTTTCAAGGAGATTTTTATGAACCGATTAATTTTGGTTGGTATGTGTTTGTTTATATTGATGTTTACCGCTTGTGGAAGCGGTCTTTGCTCACTTCGCGGAAAAGTTACGTTTTCCGATGACGGAACGCCGTTATCGTGCGGAACTGTTTTGTTCGAGAACGAAAGCACACGCAGTAAAGGCAAAGTAAACACAGATGGAACGTATATTGTCGGAACATTATCAAATACTGACGGTATTCCGCCGGGAACATACAAAGTTTCTGTTATAGAAACTTATAAACCCGTAGAAAATGCCGGTTCCGGCAATATGGATGTTCCTCAAAGTGAATCTTTGATTGACGCTAAATATGCAGATGCCTCAACATCCGGGCTAATAATCACCGTCGATTCAAAAACAAAAGTATTTGATATTCACGTTGATCGTCCCAAAAAATAATTTTCAAATTTTTTTTGTTACTTAATTTTTTTTAACTTTACTTTAAACATTTAAGGAGATTCTCATGAATTTAAGAATGTTTCGTCGATTTTTTGGTTTTACGCTTGTAGAATTACTTGTTGTGATTGCCATCATTGGTGCTTTGATTGCGCTTCTTTTGCCTGCGGTACAGGCGGCGCGCGAAGCAGCAAGACGTATGCAATGCTCGAATAATATGAAACAATTTTCGCTTGCATTGCACAACTATCACGACACGCTGAACACTCTTCCGCCAGCTTGTTTGAATACAAGCAATAGTGGAACAGCAACAGCATTTGCTTTGGCATCGGCTCACATGCTTTTGATGCCTTTTATGGAGCAAACATCGCGTTACGAAGGTTGGGGTTCCGCCGGTTATCCGGGAGCCCATACAAATCCGCCATCAGGACAACGTTGGGCATGGTTAAGTGATCCCATACCTACGTTGCGATGTCCTTCCGACCCCAATATTGCTACGCCAAATTATTATAATGCTGAAAATTCCGCAAGGCAGAATATTATGACGTGTCGCGGTGATACTGTTTACCGGAACTGGCAAAACAGTACGAATATTCCGGCAGAAGACCAACGCGGAATATTCGGGGTTATTTACGGATTCACTCTAACAAGTGCTACCGATGGAACAAGTAATACGTTGACTGTTAGTGAAGCGATTTCCAGTCGTCGGCAGGGAACAGACGAAGTGAAAGGCGGTTTTTATAATCGTAACAATGCGGACTTGCATACAGACCCGATTACAAATTGCCTAAATGCTGCAATTAATGCAACTACAAAGAAATTGAATAGTCCTTCAACAAGCGGTGTTTGGCGCGGTTTGTTTTTCAATGAAGGACGTCCGTCCGTATCCGGTTTTACGACTGTTTTGCCGCCTAATTCGCCCTCTTGCAGTTACGCTAATGATGCCGGTTACAATTGGGGAGTTCATTCGCCAACCAGTGCGCATTCCGGCGGTGTCAATGCCGCATTGTTGGACGGTTCAGTTCGATTTATTTCCGATACAATTAACAGTCGGGATACCACAATAGCATTACCGGCGACAACCACCACGATTATCGCTTCCGGTGCAAGCCCTTATGGTGTTTGGGGAAATCTTGGTACAAAAGATGACGGCATGGCAGTCGCTCCCTAAAAGATCAAAAGATACTAATTGTAATAAATTGTTTCAATAGCATGGTTGAGATTGAATACGGACAGAGATATGGATATTACACTTTATCTCCGTCCGTAAAATCTGTTATCGGTCAAGTGCAAATTTTTTGCCAATATTTGCTCGGTTTTCGCTTGCACTTGACCATTAAAATTGAACTTTTGTAATATTTCAGCAGTTTTATATTTTTCCGGCAGTCAATCGCCCGAAAATCGGGGATCATTTCCAAATTTTAGTTTATGTACGAATGAGTTCTTCCATTTTACAACCTACATTCTTACCGGAAAATGCAATTCCTAAAAGAATTATCTTGCCAAGATATTTGTTATAATAACGCCGCTCATGTATTTGTTTCATTGCTTCTTTGAGTAATGTGTTTATCTTTTTTTTGTTGTGATATTTTATCTCGGCAATGACGGTTACGCCTGATTGTTCCCAAACTGCATCGGAACGCCCGCGATTATTCGGAGTTTCACCGTGTATCTCAAATCCAAGCAAACGCATCCAAATTAACATTATTGTATGATAATAAGCTTCGTCCGTACGATGAAGCTCATAAGGAACAGAAGCAATCATAACTTCAAGACTGTTAGTAAAACCAACTTCATCGTAATTGATAATCTGTTGCTCCATCGTGTGACGTAAATTATCTATCTGGTAGCATGGATATTTGCCGTAGGCTTCCAATAAACAAGTCAAAAACGCTTGGTTCACTTCGGAATTGGGAACGCCAAGTGTATAACGCGGAATACCGTTAATCAGTTCCAACTCTTTAATTGTCAAATATCCGGTCTGAAACAATAAAGGAACTTCGCTCAGTTCCGGCGGGTTATAGCCCTTGAAAATATTGTCGCCGACAACAAACGGCTCAAGCATGACATCCGTACGATTACGGCGTTGAATAATATCTATCAAAAATGTAGGCGTGCCTGTCGCAAACCAATAATCATTAAAACGTTTGGCATCAAAAAACAATAATGTTGAAAACGGATTGTAAATTGCCGTTTGACCATCCCACGTATAACCATTGTACCAATAACGAATATGTTCCAGTAAATCTTTCTCGGTCATCTTCAAATGTTCGGCGGTCTCATCGATGTGTTCCGAAAAATTGCTTTCAAGTTCTTCTTGTGTATATCCGCAAATTGAAGCGTACCGTTCGTGCAAGGTAATGTCATTCAAATTATTCAACGCCGAAAATACCGAAAGACCCGAAAATTTCGATACGCCTGTCAAGAAAACAAAACGTAAATATTCATCCGAACCCTTGATCACTTGATAAAAATCATGTACTATTCTACGGACAGCATCCAATTGCGAATCAAAAAGATGACTCGTTATCGGCTTATCATATTCATCAATCAGAACGACTACTTTGTTGCCGGTTTTTTCGTAGAGAGATTTTATCAATTTTCTAAAATGGTCGGGAGCGGATTCCGATTTCAATGTAATTTGATAACTTTGAGCGATCTCATTCAAATAGTCGTTTATATTATTTTCAATTTTTTCCGGCATAGAATGATCTATCAATGTCCAATCTATCCTGATAACCGGATATTGTTGCGACCAATCCCATTTATCGTAAATGTAAAGTCCTTCGAATAATTTTTTTTGTCCTTTGAAAATCGCTTCCATTGTGCTCACGAGAAGCGATTTTCCGAATCGGCGGGGACGTGAAAGAAAATAAACCATTCCGCTCGAAATCATACGATGGATTGGTTCGGTTTTATCGATATACAAAAAATTGCTGCTACGCAATTTTTCAAACGATTGTGTTCCTATTGGTAAATTTTTCATAATAAACAAGTTTTAATAATAAAGTTATGATTTTATTTAGGGTTGTTGCATAAAGTATAGAGTATTATGTTTGGGTATATTGTTTTTCCGAACAAATACACAAAATTTGTGTATTTGAAATTTTTTAACAGTTGCAGTTTCCGTTTAACGGAAACGAAAAGTCAATCCCGTAACGTTCATGGATAATGTTTCGGATTGCATTTTCTACTTCATTTGGCGGCGGTGCGGCATCTATTACCACATAATGTTCCTGATGAGTTGCGGCGTATTGTAAAAACCCGTTTCGTACCTGACGGTGATATTTTTCACCTTTTTGTTCCATACGGTCTGAAATATCACGATTTCCGATTCGTTGAACGGCAATTTCGTATGGAATATCAAGAATGACCGCCAGATCCGGCATAATACCTTCGACGGCAATCCGTCCAACCGTTTCCAGCGTACTCAGCGGAATACCGCCGGCATAACCTTGATAAACAAAATTCGAAAGCAAAAACCGATCCGAAATAACAATTTTTTTTGCATTAAGAGCCGGACGAATCACTTCTTCCACCATTTGTGTCCGTGCCGCCATAAACAAAAACATCTCCGTTTTATTATCAATCCTCAATTCATGACCATGCAAAAGAATATGGCGAATTTCGTTACCGAGAGTTGTGCTGCCCGGATCTCTGCATAAAACAACCTCATAACCTTGTGATTGGAAGCTATGCCCAAGACGTTTTTGTTGAGTGCTTTTCCCGCAGCCGTCACCGCCGTCCAGTGTTATAAACATTGCGTATAAAATAATATTGCATATAAAATAATGAAGGCATACTATTATATTTTCCACACTGGTATTGTACCCGATTGCCCGCCTCGATACAACACCAATTTGTCAAGCCTTTGTTTAGACACGATTACTTTGCGGTTTTTTTTGCCTTTGTCTTGAACTTTTCGGGATAAATAAATATAATCTAAACAATCGTTGTTCGTAAATATTATATTGCAACAGATAGAGTTGCAACAAATAGAGTGAAATTTTGTGTTTACGCTTTGGGCGGTTATAATTTTAAGGTTTAATTTTTTCGTACTGGTTTGTTAAAAAAGCGGAGCAAAAATTTGCCGATACAAATAAACCTTCGTCAAAGGACAACCGACAGTATTGTGTTCAAAAATGTGTTCAAAGACATTTATTGTTGAAACGAAGCGATTTTCTTTCTAATCCGAATTCCTCAGTAATTGTGATTTATGAAAAAGAAATGGGATGACAGCCCGATGATGCGGGCGGTGCGGTGTCAGAAAACGCAATCCGTACCTGTTTGGTTAATGCGTCAAGCCGGTCGTTATATGCCGGAATACCGAAAAATCAGGGAACGCGTTTCGTTTATGGAGCTTTGTAAAACGCCGGAGTTTGCTGCCGAAGTCATGCTTACGGCGGTTCAACGTCTTGGAGTTGATGCTGCGATTATTTTTTCGGACATTTTGCTTATTTTGGAACCCATGGGGTTCGAGCTTGAATTTGAACCCGACGGAGGTCCCAAAATCGCCAATCCCATTCGCACGTCATCCGATATCCGGCTGGTTCGTGAATTGGAATCTGTTGAACCGTTGGAATTTGTGATGGATACCGTCCGTTATACTCGTGAAGGTCTTGATGCTTTATTACCGTTGATTGGTTTTGCGGGTGCGCCGTTTACATTGGCGGCTTATGCGATTGAGGGCAACAGCAGCCGTAATTTCCGGCAGGTTAAGGCGTTCATGCATATTTACCCAAACGAATGGCGCGAGATGATGAACAAGTTTGCCGTTTCCACAGCCCGTTATCTTAACGGTCAAATCAATGCGGGGGTTCAGATTGTTCAGATATTTGATAGTTGGGTGGGTTGTCTTTCGGATGAAGATTACAAAAAATATGTCAAGCCTTATTCCCGCATGTTGATTGATTTAATCATGCCGGGCACGCCCATTATTCATTTTGCTCCCGGGAATCCTATATTATTGACGGATATTCGGGAAGCCGGAGGGCATGTGATTGGAATTGACTGGCGTATAACTATTAAGCAGGCGTGGGAAATAATTGGTTCCGATTATGCGGTTCAGGGGAATCTTGATCCGGCTATTTTGTTGACAAATCGCGGTCTTATTCGGCAATCGGTTCAACATATTTTACGGCAGGTGGAGCGGCGTTCGGGGTTTATTTTTAATCTTGGTCACGGCATCATGCCGCAAACTCCGGTCGAAAACGCCATTGCTTTGGTCGAAGCCGTTCATGAATTTGGAATCGTCCGGTAAATCCGTGTAAATCTGCGTCATCTGCGGATTATTTTTAATACTTTGCGGACGATTTTTTTGTTGCCGTACTTATTACCGCTGCAATACATATTATAATAGGGCGGTGTTGACTGTTTGGTGCTGACTGTTTTTGAGGTGAAATTTACCGGCTTGTTTTCCGAATTGAAAGATATGAACCGATACGATCCGTCCCATGAACATTTTATGCGTTTGGCATTGCAGGAAGCTCAGTGTGCGGCTGAGGAAAACGAAGTTCCGGTTGGAGCGGTGATATTACATCGTGATTTTCGGTTGATTGCGTCCGCGCACAACCAGCGGGAACAACTGCACGATCCTACCGCCCATGCGGAAATGATTGCTATCACCCAAGCCGCTGAAGCCCTTCAATCATGGAGGTTGGACAATTGTATTCTTTATGTTACATTGGAGCCGTGTCCGATGTGTGCCGGTGCAATTTTGCAAGCCCGGATTCCAACAGTTGTCTATGGGGCTTCTGATCCCAAAGCGGGGGCTGTGGATTCTCTTTTTTCATTGCTTAATGACCGCCGACTTAACCATTGTTGTGAGGTGGTTGCGGGGGTTCTTGCCGAATCTTGCGGAACAATCCTAACCGAATTTTTCCAAAACCAACGTCTTCTCGGAAAAAAGTAAAACTGTAAAGTATCTATTCGGTAATTTGTTGGGCAATGGTGAGGACAAGTGATCTTATTTTCAACCTGATTCCCCGAACAAAACAACTTAGTAGCCACAAAGAAAAACAATAAATAACCTTATTACCTTATTCCATATTTACCTTATTCTATGTTCCACCGTATCTGTCTATTTTAATATTGTTCGGCTTCGGCAAGAATTGTTTTCGCACTTCCGCCAACCCCAAAACGCTCTACCCCAATTTCAATCATCTTTCGAATCGTTTCCAAATTACGTACCCCACCAGCAGCCTTCACCTTGACAGCATTGCCCACAACCTTTTTTAAATAAGCAGTGTTCTCAAGAGTTGCTCCGGTAGGTGTCCAACCTGTTCCGGTTTTGATCCATTGCGCACCCCCCTTAATAACAGCATCGGCAGCGTGTTGCATTAAATCGTTATCAAGATAATAACATTCAATAATCACTTTAAGTGTTTTTGTACCAATTACGTCTTTAACGGCTCTAATGTCGTCAAGAACTTCCCGATACATCCCGCTAAGTAAAAAACCAATGTTGATCATCAGATCAAATTCGTCAACATCAAATTGAAGATAATTTTTCGCTTCAAGAACTTTCATTTCGGTTGTCATTCCGCCGGCTGGAAATCCAATCGGTACTCCAATTAAAAATTTACCGTTGTTTTCATTACGGTAATCCCGCAAAAACGAAAGAAACGAAGGAAGAACAAACACCGATTTACAATTATATTTGATCGCAAGTTCGGCATATTCCCGAACTTCCTTTTTGGTCGAGTTCGCCTGCACCGCACTCACGTCAAGCATCGATGCTATCGTTTCACTATTTATATTCATGTTTAATAATTTTCTGTTATAGAAAAAGTTAGAGACCGGCAATATTGTACCGAAAGATTACCGCCTTTTGTTTTTGGTCGTGAATCATTACCCTTGTTTTGGTTACAAAGTTAACTGATAGTTAGAATAGTCCGTATAGTAACAAAAGTCAAAGGCAACTTGGATAAACAAGACAAAATAACATCATTATTGACAAAATGACATAAAACAGTTGTTCGTTAATATCCGTTGAAAAAGAGGTGAAAAACTTTACTTTGTTAAAGTTATATTGTGTACTGTTCTGTCGGAATCTATTTTCTTCTCAAACATTGTGGTAAAATTTTTTAATCTAAAACCCTTACTTTGAGTATTTTCTCAAAATTCAGAAACCGTAAAAAATAAAAATTGTTTTTCAAAGAG
>JAITQV010000168.1 GCA_031288765.1 Planctomycetaceae bacterium | reverse complement strand
GGACAAACCGTACAATTACCAAAATATATGTCCAGTGTTACGTTACCGATTGTTCCGGCTCGCCAAATGGTAAATATGAATATTGATGCCCAACATAACAAATAGTGTAATTGTCTATTTATTAACCACTGAATACACGGAATTTAGTTGATAGTTGGAGTGGATAATGGATAGTTCGCATGCGGATTTCCTGCCGCAACGACAATGATTCCGCTTGCGACACTATTCACTATCCACTCTTAACTATCAACTAATTTTCGTATATTCTGTGGTTAAATAAAATGATGTCCGGCGTGAACAGTTACGGCAAAAGACCGTAATTTTGGAGAGTTTTCCGTAATTTTTGTTCGTCGTTTTCGGGGAGGGGAGTCAGCGGCAGTCGGAGTTCACCGGTATCGCGTCCCAACAATTTCATTGCCGCTTTGATTGGAATGGGATTTGTTGAAAGCGAAAGCATGTCGCGGCAAAGCGTATAGGTTTTGTAATGCCACGCCAATGCTTTTTCCGTATCTTTTTTTTCAAAAGCGTTACAGAGGGCGGTCATATCATGAGGAATAATGTTACCGGCGACGGAAACCACCCCTCTGGCTCCCAGCGACAAGAGCGGCAATGTCAAACTATCATCGCCGCTTAACACGGTCAAATCGGTATGGGCAATAATCGACGATGCCTGATCCATTGAACCGGTTGCCTCTTTAACCATTCCGATATTGGGGAATTGTGCGAGCCGAATTATTGTTTCCGGTTCGATATTCCGGGCGCAGCGACCGGGAATATTGTAAATACAAATAGGAATATCTACGGATTCGGCGAGCAGTTTGTAATGTTGAAACAACCCTTCCTGCGTGGGTTTGTTGTAATACGGAGCCACCACAAGAGCGGCATCGGCTCCGACTTTTCGGGTGAATTGGGTAAGATGCAGAGCCTCTTGTGTGGAATTGGCGCCGGAACCTGCCATAACTTTGATTTTTCCGTTGGCGGCTTCAACCACTGCTCGGAGAACGCGTTCGTGTTCGTCAAAGGAAAGGGTGGGACTTTCACCGGTTGTGCCGACCGGAACAACCGCCGTTGTTCCGGCGGCAATCTGAAATTCCACCTGTTCCTGAAGTGTTTGATAGTCAACCTGACCATTCTTAAAAGGCGTAACAATTGCGACGGAAAGACCGGCAAAAGATTCAAATCGGGTTTTCATGGGAATATTGGAAAATAGGTGTTCAATGGTTTGCAAAGATATTCATAAAATCATCGTGATAAGTTTATTTTTTAACAACTGTTTTGTCAAGAGTTGGTTGGCTGTTTCCGGTTCAATTGCCTGCAACGAAGGCGGAGCGAAGCACAACCGCCGGATCAGAATCTCCCAAAGTAGGCAACCTTATAGTTAATAGACCTTTTCCCTAACTTAAAAATATGAAAAGTACACAATTTAGGTAATCATAAAAATAAGGCATTTTTGCTATATTTTCGGTGTTTAAGCAGGTTAGGGAAAAGGTCTAATAGTTAGTAGTGAATAGTTAATAGTTAATAGTGTTGGACACGAATTTACCATCGCAACACAATAATTCCGCTTGCGAACTATTAACTAAAACACCGCCTACCTTTTGTTGTCAAACTTCCGTACGATAACAGATTGCCGCTCAATAAACACGTTATTCGGATTTCCGAAAAGAAACCAATCGCCCCTTCGGTTTCGTAACCACCAGAGCGTTTGCCGGAACAAAATGATGATAAATAAACGCTTGTTCAAAATCATCAACAGGAATAACCGTATGACATTTTTCTTTGCCGTTTATCACCGCAACCGCTTCTAAAATAATTTCAGCAGGTTTGCCGTTGTATTTGGGCAATAAAGTAAGTGTTGCGGTTGTTTCGTTAGTCTCGTCGGCTGTTCCCGCCGGAATCCGTACCTCTTCAAGTTGGAAACCGGCTTGTTCGCTTAATTCCGGCAAACGAAGCCGAATTTCGCCGTTAAAACCGTCCTTCCGAAAAACACGAATTTTAACCGGTTGCGTTTTATTGTTGAAAAACAGGCTTGACGGCTCACAGTAAACCGCAAAATCTTCCTGCGGCGGTGAAATACGGAGACGATAACCAAATTCGGGACTGCCGCGTTTGAGCGTGTTGAAACACCGAACCGTGTAAATTCCGTCCGCCGGAAGTTCAACATTCAAATACGGATCGGCATGATGCGTTTCCAAACCGATGTTCATACCGTCGGAACCGGCACGGTCATCGTTTGCCGCAATAATCTTTCCGTCCGTACCAATCAATTCAATACAGGCATCAAGCGGAGAATAAAGCGATCGGGCGGCAACATCCAATACAAGACGACTGCCCTTTTGCCCTTCAAACGAAAAATAATCTATATCGTTCTGTTCGGAAATTTGTCCGTTGACAATAACGGGCAGGGAAATTTTTTCCGCTTGTTTTATGTTGTTATTGGGTTCGGATTCGAGGTATTCCGGCAAATCGTCCGCTGCATAACGAACCGGATAAGAAAGCCAACTCTTGCCCAAAAATGATTTTTCACAAATTCCCGATTCGCCGTGTTTTATGTCGAGAAGAATATTTTTTTCCGGCAGGTTATGCCCCGTAATATCGGCGTTGACGGAAGAACCAAGCCTGCCGCCCAATGGAAAAACAGACGTAACCAACGGCAATTCGCCAATCGAAACCCGATAAACGAAATCGTCGCGTCCGCGAAACAGAGAATCCTGAATTTCCAACGTATAAACACCCGTTTTGGGAATATCAACACAAAGAACCGGATCAGGATCAAACCGGAACGACGCCGCATCCTCCATTTTTTTCCCATCGGGAGCGTACAACGAAACAGCGGCTTGGAACCAACCGGGAACCGCATCCGCAAGATAAGGAACCAAATACCGCGCACGAACCCCAATCACAAGATGTTGTCCTGTTTCGGCTTTGAATTGAAACCGATCAACATCGGCTGCCCGAATCCGTCCGTTAATAACAATCGGCAATTCGAGCGGTTCCAATTGCCGGATTGTTTTTGGGGCTTCACGGCGTTTCCATATTTCCAAAGTGTCCAACGGAGAAACAGCGGAATCGTTTGGTTCCAATTCGCTGATTTCGGGAGCAGTTCCCACTAAAAACCGGACAGGCGGCGAAATGCCGTTCCCGCTAATCAACCGCAAATCACGGTCTCCCGGTATTGTGTCGGGGTCGATTGTTATTTCAACCAAAACGCCCTGATTTAATGTTTCTTTCGGTTTTCGGTCAACACGCGGCGCAAAATATTCATAAAAGACTAATTGCAAATCATCGGGAGTCGGATTGGTCAGGCGGTTAAAATAAGGAAATCGTTTCATAATAGTTTCCGGTAACGGCAATGCTTGTTCCTCTGCGGTTTGGGCGGAATCCTTAACTTGGCTGGTATTCTTTTGAGATTCTGCAATTTGTTTTTGTTCTTTTGTTTCGTTTTTACGGTTATCTTGCGGGGTTTCGTGTTTGGGGGGAACATTGCTGTCTTCGAGCAATTGTTTGGCGTCGTGATAAATTTGCCGAGCAACTTTACTCTCATCGGAATTATTGATAAACATACCGGCATAACCGTGAAGAATCCGCCCGCGAACTCCCGAACCGGAAATCAAAACTTCCGAACTTCGTGCGATTTGACGCCCGCCGATGAGAATTTCAAAAGTGGTTCCTTGTTGACCGCCGGCGGGATAAACATAACCGATTTTGGGATTACGTTGTTGGGCTTCGGCGAAAGGTGAAACCGGAAGAAAAAGAAAAACACTCACAGTAAAAGTAAGAAAATAACGCATAGCGGCAAAATAGAGTAATTGATGGAGTAATCGGGTGTAATCGGACAAAAGGAAAATATTCCCACAAAGATTTTAACCGTTTTTGTTTCCGGTGTCAAAAAGCCAATGTATCTATTCCGTCCTTTGTTGTCAATATTAACACTGAATCTTAACCCCGTTAGGTAGGGTGTTCAAACGGGGGTTGATTTTGTTTTTTTATCGTTTAGCAATTTTCTTCTTTTAATCGTTTGATTTTCAAGGAGATGCGAGTTTTTCCATGTGCATAAATGTGCCATCGTTACTCTTTCCAGGCACTTTTTATAGTTGATCGCTTCCCTTCCTTTTCTTGAGTCAATACGCCTCAGCAACGGCAGCATGAGTATGCGCGTTGTGATGCCGTTCATCTTGTTCGGCGAGGCACGTCTCTTGTCCCTAATGCTGCTGTATTAGTGTTGAGGGGTAGTCGTAAATCTATCGAAATAAATATATTACAACAAAAATGATAACGCTATTAAAATTAATATAAAGAGCCCCTTTGAACTCACTACCTTGCAGGGCGTAGAACAAGTCGGCTAATACCGATGCGACCATGGGTGAAAACCCTTCAGCGAAGTGTTACCTTAAAGTCCCGCAAGGGACGAGATGTGCATAACCGGCGGTGGAGCGAAGCGCAACCGCCGGATCCCGCCCACCCAAAATATAAGCCCCGCATGGGGCGAGATTATCAACCAACACAACCATAATCTCGCCCTTGCAGGGCTTTGTGTTGTTGGGGGATGTTGATCCGTAGGTTACGCTTCGCTCCACCTACGGTTATGCACATCTCGCCCTGCGGGCTAAAACCGCAAGCGGAATTATTACCGTTGAGGTAGGAACTCCGCTTGCGAACTATCAACTATCAACTAATATGTCGCCCTTTCAGGGCTTAAATTTATATGTATCCCTTATTCGTAGGGCGTTGCCCTACGCTAAGATATTAAGGGCTTTCAGCCCTAGACAATCGAAACAACCAACCATTGTACAAATTCACTGTCGGCTAACGCCGACGCAATTATGGATGAAAGCCCTTCGGCGAAACGCCGCCTACCTTTTGTTGACATACTTTAAGAAAAAATTCCGCATGTGAACTATTTACTATTAACTCTCCACTATCAACTAATATGTTGCCCTTTCAGGGCGTTAATAGTTGTTTATGGACAATTACCCGCCGCGTTGCGGCGGGCTAGTTTATATCGTCCCTTGCGGGACTTTGAGTAGGTAACCGAAACACCCAACATCGTATAAAATTCATTGCCGACTAACGCCAACGCAACCGCTCGGCGAAGGGCTTTCACCCAACGATTGCCTACCTTATGAATTGGGTACCTCTAAAAATTCAGCCTTACAATTTTTTATTATTAAAAAATAAGGACTTACGGATAATTTTTAGAAACTCCATATTAAAATAAATGGTCATTTCCTGCCGTTCAAAGTATATCAA
>JAITQV010000162.1 GCA_031288765.1 Planctomycetaceae bacterium | reverse complement strand
AACAGTTTGATCTTTTTTTCATAGTTTTTAGAAAAATAGTTGGCAAATTCACAAAAATTATTCTTCCCAAATTAAGCATTTTATCAAAATACCCAAAAAAGATGTGTAGATACTTTTGGATCACTAACAGGGGGGGTACAAAGTACCAAAATCAAAATTTAAGCAATCTTCAACTAAGTACAAATTCAGAGGTTACGCCAAACACCGCGTACATTGTCCCGTCCACTCCGGAAGGTAAATGGGGTGGTTTTGACGGTGGGGTCGAAGTCGGTTTTGAAGTTCAATGGGACAAAGAACAATTTAACTCATTCCTCGAAGTTCTTACCAAAGGTCGGCAACAAGCAGAGGGCAACGACGAAAAAAATCCGGTTTATCTTAGCGTTGGTGACCGCCCGTTTATTATCAAGCCTGCAGGAACAAAATTGGGGTTGTATTATAAATTTGTGTTAGAGGGTTGCGGGATTAAGGTTTATATCCATCACGACCCGCCAAAAGACCGGCAAGGTATCCGTGTTCGGTATCATTTTGAGTCTCTTATTCAATTTGACTTGTACTCGCTTCACGCAAAGTTACGTGAATGGCTTGAATCACTCGGTTTGACCATAACTAAGGAAACAGTTTCCCGTGTCGATATGCAAGTAATGACCCTTCGGAAAACACATGACTATCTGAAACTTATTGTCAATGACCATGCTATCACTCGTGCGCAAAAAGATGTTTTTCATCGTAAATATAAACGTCTTGAAACTTATACTATCGGCAGTGATGTGGAACTTTGTATTTACGATAAACTTGCGGAGTTAGCCGAAACAGGCAATGTTGAAAAAGCGGCATTGATGAAAAAGTACGTTTTTGACTGTGCCGGCGGTGTTGGTGATGACAGCGGTGTAACACGAATAGAGTTTCGGTTACGGCGTGATGCGTTGCGTCCGTTGGGTATTGATACGGTCGATGATTTGTATCATAAAGAGACGGCGTTGGTTGAGTGGCTGACATCGCATTGGTTTCGTATTTTGGAAAAGCCGAAAGTTCGGGGACATGAAAATAAAGCGGCAATTCATCCGCTTTGGGTCGAAGTTCAGGAATTATTTAAACGTTATTTTCCCGGTCCGGATAAGGGGCGTGAGGCTGTTACATGGTCGCATAATAACTCTGTGACGTGTGAACCGGAGGCGTTGGAAAAACAAGCGGCGGGCTGTTTGGCTTCAGCGGTGGCGTTACGGTATGGAACACAAACCGACACCAAACAATTACTCGCACTATTACATAATAATATCGAACACTATTTGTTGCAAATATTTAACCGGACAAATGAACGGGCAGTCGAGCGGTATGTGCGTAATGGGGTTATGGCAGAGTGTGAGCAGGAACAACAAGAAAGTCCGGGACAATGTTTAGAGCATGTAGCATAACCTGCTAAAGGGGGCATTGTGTACGGAATAGCCAATTGAATTTGAACGGTTTACAAGTTGTAATGCGAACGCTTTAGCGTTGAAGGGAGCATTGTGTACGGAATAACTAACCGGATTGGAAGGGTTAAAGAGAGGTTTTGAACAATGGTGTTTTAATGTGAAAAGTATAAAAAAAGTTCAATATTCGTTAAAGATTTTCAGTAAAACGTATCGGTGAAAAGTTACCCCCGACTTAATTTAGGCAATTTGTGTACGAGTGGGGAAGTTTCAATTTTGACTTTGTGAAAAAAATATTTTTTTTGGGCGATTATTTCCATTTTCCCTATTTACGAATTAAAAAGATTACGATATAATGTAGTAATAAATTTGATTACACATTTATCCTAATCAGTGGCTTGCTTAGGAACTCATAATTAATGAAGCACGATATTCGCATAAAAAATAATATCCCGTTTGTTTTGGGTCGAATCGTGCCGAACTCATTAACACTGCCAATGGCTTACGGGATATTTTTTCATTACTTTATTTCATGGAACAAATTTAATCGTCACGGAGGTGTAATTCATGGCAGGTAAAACCAAATCAGGAACATGGCGAATTTCATACATGACCAAAGGAAAAGAACGTAGGGAAATTTCGCTTTCCAGTCGTTATGAAAAATCATTGGTGTCAGAGTTTGAAATTTTGGTCAAACTTCTTTCCGATGCGGAACGTTTCGGAACTCGTCTGTCAAAACAAGACTCACTCCGTGTTGAAAATTTACCTATGGAATTACGTAATAAGTTACTCGAACATCGACTGATTGAAGGAAAAGCCGCCGAAATTATTCCGACTCTTTCACAATTGATTAAACAATTTAATGCGACACGTTCTGATGTTAAAGATACAACACTTCTTGTAGATAGGCGTCATTGTAATTATCTGCTTGAATATTTTGGGAAAGATAAACGTATTGATTTAGTTACATACGCTGAGGCAAGTAAAATACGTAATTATCTGGTCAAGGAACGAACAGCCGGAAAAGGTAAATTGGAACGCTCCTCTGCAAACAGGGCAATTACAACATTTAAGTTTATTTTCTCTTATGCTGTTGATTGCGGCTATTTGCAACAGTCGCCGTTTGCAAAAGTAGAAGGCGGTAGTACTGAAGGAAACCCTGACCGTCAAGAATATATTTCCTATGAACAAATAGAAAAAGTGATTACGGCAATGGGGAATCATATTGAATTGGGTGGTATTCTTGCGTTTGCTCGTTATGCCGGACTTCGGAGGGGGGAGATTTTACGATTGCGTTGGTCTGACTTTGAGTATCATAACTCAGAGCGTACTGTCGGTATTTTTCAAGTGAGTGGCAAAACAGGAAAACGCCGGGTTCCTTTGTTTAGTGAATTGGTTCCCCATTTGGAAAAGATTCGGACACAAAAGGAACCTAATCAGGAATATGTTTTTGCTCATTATTCTCAATGTAAGAATGTCGGTAAGATTATCGGGGATTATATGGAGGTTGCCGGTTTGAAAGTTTGGGATAAATTTTTTATCAATCTTCGGGCAAGTTTTACGACGGACAAAGAAAATTTAGGTTGGAAAGACGCCGTACTTGATGCAATTCTTGGCAATTCGTCAACGGTGCGGAAAAAACATTACGTTCTGCCAATGAATGATGCCCAATATGCCCAACTTGGGAATCCGGTAGTTGCAAATAGTATTGCTCTGTCCATGACGGCTTCCTCGTTTTCGGGCGGTTTACTTACGGTGATTAAGTCGGTGACGTGTTCGGTCAATCGGATGTTTTCGTCTATAATTCGTTTAGCATTGCCGAATAAAACTCCCGCCGAAACTCCCACGATTCCCGCCAAAACTCCCGCGCAAATTTCCGTATTTCCTATCAAACTTCCGCCCGGAGCGGAAAATATCAGAAGTTTTTCCGACGCGTTAAAACTGGTTTACGAGGATAAAATAATGGCACAACTATTAACTGATTTTATTCGTTCCAATCCAAATCTCCAGCTTGCAGTTTCGGAGATAAACTATGCTCTGGAAAGATGTTGCAACGATAGTGACTCAACGATGTCACAACAGGATTTTATACGGAGGGAACTCGGTTTTATACAGAAATTTACAAAACATTTTACCGATTTTGCGGAAGAGATTAACAATGTTAAAATAGATAGAGTGGGCGGTATAAGCCCAGCCCGCCGCAACGCGGCGGGTTAGCGTCCATAAACAACTATCAACGCCCTAAAAGGGCAGCATATTTTAGTTAATAGTTTATAGTTAATAGTGAATAGTGAATAGTTCGCAAGCGTTCTATTTACCAAAACATATTAAACAATCCACTTGCGTCCTCCACTATAAACTATTCACTACTAACTATCAACTAATATTTCGCCCTTTCCGGGCGAAGTTGTTTTGGGGGCATCTTAACCCGCCGCGTTGCGGCGGGCTGGCTTATATTGCCCTTGCAGGGCAATGTCATTCCGATCCGGCGGTGGAGCGCAACGCAACCGCCGGAAAACCGCCCCCAAATTCCCCAAAGTCCCGCAGGGACGAGATTATGG
>JAITQV010000148.1 GCA_031288765.1 Planctomycetaceae bacterium | reverse complement strand
TTATTGAAGAAGAAGTGTTGGAACTCCGTTTTGCAACACGGGAACGTACCATTCGCCGCCCCGCCGATAAAGTTAACTCAACGGAAACCGCTAAAGAATCGGCGGAAAATGTGGGAGATTCCTTTCTGACGGTATGCCGCTTCGATTTCTCCGCCCAAATCTCAACCGCCGACGGTAAAACCAAATCCGTAATGATCGAATTACAAAAAGCAAAGTTTTCGTCGGATATTATGCGTTTCCGCCGTTATCTGGGCTTGCACTACCAAAACCCGGACAATTCCTACGGCACAGAAGAAAATAAAAAAGCGTGCCAAATTTACGCTATCTTTCTGCTGGGTTATGACATTGGTGTTAACGATTGTCCGATTATTCAGGTTGATCAGAATATCAAAGACGGAACAACAAAAAAAACATTGGAGGTAACAAACGAATTTATCGAAGGTTTGCACCACCGTTCGTGGATTGTGCAATTCGACCAACTGAAACAAAACCGCCGTAACGATGCCGAAAAGTTGCTAAGTCTTTTTGATCAAGGAAACCGCACCGCCAATCATCATATCTTGAATGTGGACGAAAACGAGTATCCTGAAACATGCCGCCCGATTATTCGGCGTCTTCTCATGGCGTCGGGCGATGCGGATATTCAGGCGGAAATGGAACTGGAAGACGATTTCATGAAGGAGCTTCAATACAGGGAACGCTCTATCATTGAAAAAGATAGAACAATTAAAGAACAAGATAAAGTAATTAAAGAAAAAGACAAAGCACTTGAAGAAAAAGATAAAGTAATTGAAGAAGAGAAAAAAGTAATTAAAGAAAAAGACAAAGCACTCGAAGAAAAAGATAAAGCACTTGAAGAAGAGAAAAAAGTAGTAGAAGAAAAAGAAAAGTTAATTAAAGAATTGACGGAGCAATTGGCAAAAAGCCAACTGTAAAAGTCTTCGTTTATACATCCTCCTGATTTTTAACATCGTAGTTGTCCTCCAAAATCCCACAGAATCATTACAATAAAAGATCATTTCCCACCGTTCAAATGTATATCCTATTGTTTGGTTTCGGTTTTTTCGCTTTCCCCCACAATAATCAAAACTTCTCCAAATATTAAAATGGAAATCAAACCCTTTCAAGGTTATCGTTATAATACACAGAAGATTAAAAATCTGAATGATGTTATTGCGCCGCCGTATGATGTGATTGATGACACGTTGCAGGATGATCTTTATGCGCGGCATCCGAACAATGTGGTTCGGCTTATTCTGAACAAAATTTCACCCATTGACAGCGAGGCGGATAACCGTTACACACGAACCGCCCAAACACTTGCCGAATGGAAAAACGAAGGAATTATCGTTCGGGAAGAAAAACCGGCAATCTATGTGTATCACCAAATTTTTGAAATATCCGGTCAACAATATATACGTAAGGGTTTCATGTGTGTTTGCCGTGCGGTTCCTTTTGGTTACGGAATGGTTTATCCGCACGAAATGACCATGAATGCCCCCAAACTTGACCGGCTTATGCTGACAACCGCTTGTAAAATGAATTTCAGTCAGATATTCGGGCTTTATCCCGATGAAAAAAATACAATTCAACAAAAACTTGAAACGATTATTGAAACGGGGACATTTCCTTTTGTTGAAGCGGTTGATCATCTTGGGGTTGTTCATCGGATGTGGGCGGTTGATGATTCCGAAACAATTATGGCGGTTGTTAAGGGAATGGCGACCAAACCGATTTTTATTGCCGACGGACATCACCGTTACGAAACGGCATGTAATTACCGGATGCAGGTGGACGATATGGGATTGTTGACGAGCGATCATCCGGCAAATTATGTATTGATGGTTTGTGTTGCGATGGAAGACCCCGGACTTCTTGTATTGCCGACGCATCGGTTGTTTTCGGGGTTGCCGGAACTTTCCGGCGAAGAAATCAAAATAAAACTCGGAAATTATTTTACAACAGAAGAAATCGGTAACAGCCCCGACGCCGCCTATCAGGTTTGGCAACGTATCGAAAAAGAAAAACGGCAAGACGCCATTGGTTTGTATGCGGCGAAAGACGGAAAATGGCTGCTGACAACAATTACCCAATCAGGGCGTAACAAAATGAGTGAAACGGCAGCCGAACATCATCCCGAATGGTGTGAGCTTGGTGTTAGTTTGCTTCATTGCCTGATTATCGAAACACTGCTTGAAAATAAAAATTATCCGAAACCGGAATATGTTCATCTTGTTGACGAAGTTGTTGCGAAATTAAAGCAAGGCAATTATCCTTTGGCGGCGCTGGTGATGCCGGCAACGGTTGAACACATTAAGTTGTTGAGTGTTCTTGGTGACCGGATGCCTGCCAAAAGTACCTACTTTTATCCGAAACTTATTGCCGGATTCGTATTCAATCCGCTGGAGTAAATTCGTAATATTTTAGCGGTTTTAAGTTTTCCGGCAGGCAATAAATAGAGTGCTTATAAATTAAAAATAGTCGCGTAATTTGTGGGGGTTCATATGAAACTTGATTGAGATATTGTTCAGTATGAAACAATTTTTAGGCGGGTGTGTATTCATTAAACAATTTATACCAACCAACTAAACCAATGTACGCAAAATCAATTTTTAAATAGACCGTTATCTGCCTGCCTCTGTTTATCTTTCTTTATACTTCCGAATTGTATTCAGAAGTTTTTCGTTTTCGGCGGCAATTTTTGTCCACTTATCAATACAGGTTTGTGTCAGCTGCAATTTAACCTTTTGTTCCAATGCTTTTTGTGAATTTTTTTGTTGTTCAACGGCAACACTATTGGGTTCCGCCAGCATTTTCAAATTGGTTTTGCTCTGTACAAAAAAGATCATTGCCGTGTTAAGATTTTTCTTATCTTTATCGGACAATTCAAATAAATGAAACGAAGCCATATTTGCCTCTGGAAATTCCAGCGCGTCCAGCAACAATAATTGCAGAACATTAAATTTCTCCATTTGATTCCGTTGCATTTTAGAACGAATTCGATCATTGACTAATACAAAGCGTTCGGCGTGCAAACCGCAAATATTACGAATATCCGTATCGGTTATATTGGTACGTTCATTGATTGCCTCTACCGCGTCGGTGTTTGCGGCTTTCGCTTCCGCGTCCAATCCTTCAAGAGCAAACAATTGATCATCGTTCAAATTCAGTAACGTTTTGAATTCATCAAACGAATGCCAATTTGTCCGTGTTAACCGCTCTCCGGTTTCTTCGGCGGATTGACCATTGTTCCATTCTTTTGTTCCCGATTCGTTGGGGCTTGGGAAAATCTCATCGGAACTCGCACCGCCAAGCAAATCCTCCAACCGGTCAACTTCCATCGGAACTTTCCGGTAATTCCGCAACACAATAATCTGTTTCGGCGTAAGATGACGTTCAATCCGGTAATTAAAAAGATACGCAATAAATTTCAAAATACCGAAAATTTTACGCACAGAAATCTTACTCTTTCGGATTTTTTGTATTTTAATGTTGGTAACGATTTTACTCATCTGTTCCTGCCGTTGTTTCCGCAATTTGTTGATTTGTGTTTTTTGATCGGCGGAAAGATTCATTCCCGGAATTTTATCGAGTTTATCGTGCGGATTATTCGGAAATGCTTCTTCGGCGTTGGCGATTTTCTTTGCCGCAGAAGATTCTGACGGCGGTTGAGTTTGCGGTTCTTGTTGTTTGTTATCGGGATTCTTGCCGTCCTTCCAATTCGCGATACGCTTATAATCCGATTCAAATGCGCGATCAATTACTCCCAATTTCTTTCTTCGAAATTCAATCCTGTCTATTGACCGTATTCCCGATTTTCCATCGGGTGTGTAAGGCAAATTAGGAAGAACTCTATCGACCTCGTTCTCAATTTCGTGTGTTTCTTTTTCATAACGGTTCAAGAGTGCATTGACCGCTTTTATTTGTTCAGCGTTAAAATTAGCAGCACGCGCCGCATTAAGGGTTTCTTCCCGTGCGTATCCTTTCACTGAAGATTGAGCAAAACACTTTGTTGATTCTAAAATCCCGAAACAACAAAGAATAACGGGAATAACAAAAAAAAGTAAATGACGTTTCATTTTTTTCGAGTTTAATTTTAGTTGTTGAAAGTGATCCTGAATTAATGATCGTGAGTTAAGGTTACATCAACAGCAACCGTACTGCTTACTGCCGATCGTATCTGTCTATTTTTATTAACCACAGAATACACGGAACACACGGAAATTAGTAAATTGATAAAATCATAGTTTATTTTTTGAGGATACAAAATGAATACAATAACAAAAAAACATTTTTTGTGTCCTATTCCCTATAAATAAAATAAACTAACTTTGAATTTGTACGTAAACATTATTACTATTACAAAGTCCGTGTATTTCGTGTATTCAGTGGTTAATAAATAGACAATTACTGCCGATTTCTTTTTGCAAAAGCCGGCGAATTATAACGGGCGAATGTTTTTTCGCGTTAATTATTTTTTTTGCGCGGCGCATAAACCAGCCGAAAACCTTTTATTTCTTGGGTGGAAAAATTTTTCCCGGTTACGACTTCGTAGGGAAATCCATTCTTTTTTAATTCTTTTTGTGTGCGGCAAATCAGGGTAAAAATTGTATGCCGATCAACAAATAAATCTTTTCGGCATCTTTTTTGGTTTCCGACATTCCATACTGTCCGTTCAATTTTTTCGATAGTTGCCCGATGCCTTTTGCCCTTCCAAAGTGTTTTGATTAAACGATACATTTTCGGACCTACTCGAATCGTTCCGTATTTCCAGCGAATCATTCTCTTCGTGTCGTTAAATTCCAAAGGTTCCTCGTAACGATCTTTTTCAGGAATCAATAATTGAACGATTGACCATTCTTCAGCCCGCAAAAGATTGACCTCATGTAAAAGGTTGTCAATTTTATTTTGTATTTCAAAAAGGCGTAGTTTCATGGCGGGTGTTGTAACGTTTGGGTGATGATTAGAACAATCACAAAGAAAAGGGGCAGCCACGTAACACCAAGAAAGGATATTTTCCCCACCGACCAAAGCGGGTGCGCAGAGTTTACGCGCGCGCGAAAATCCCCATACAAACGACGCGGTACCCCCAAAACGGGAGTAACGCCGCTTTTGTTCGCATAATTTGAAAGCTCACTCGGATAAACCGTTGGTCTGTGAACTTTTCGATTCTTGGTGTTTTGCAGACGTACTCAATTTCAATGAGTTCAGCAAATTATCTTACACAATGGAAACTTTTTGGCAAGTAAGTATCCCCAACTTTTTTGGTGTTTGGAATCCGCAGTGTCCATTGTCGATTTTAATTTTATGCCTTTAAGATGTAGGCGACCCTTCAACGAAGGGATCACCTTGTCCGGCTGATCTGATCTGTCCGAGATTATCAATATATTCTGAAAACAATCGGAACATTTGCGTAAATTCAATTTTCAGAAATACAAATCACGTTCATCCGTATTGCGAATCCGTTCAATCCGGTCAAGAATTTCAAATTTCCGTTTTCCTTCGGGGATTTTGTCAAATTCCTGCTTCAATATTTTTTCACCGGCGGCTTTTGTTTCCGGTGATGCGAAGTCGGTCAGATATTCCTGCAATGTCGTCAAGGCATTAGGCGTACACATATTTTGGATAAAACCGGGAATCGCGTATTCCATGAACACTTCGCCGGTACGCCCCAACCGGTAACACGCCGTACAGAAACTCGGAATATATCCGTCGTTTAACAATTGGCGAATAACTTCGTCCAACGGTCTTATATCACCGAGTTCGAATTGTTCTTTTTCGAGGGCTTGAGTTTGGGCGTCTGCTTCGGTATAACCGCCGATTTCAATTCGTGTTCCGGCATCAATTTGCGAAACACCGAACCCAAGAGCGGTTTTCCGTATGACTGCCGGTTCGCGGGCGGTTACGATAAGCCCCGTGTAGGGAACCGATAACCGCAAAATAGCAATAAGCCGCAGGAATTCGTCATCTTTCACATCGTGTTCCGCCACTTCTTTGATTGTTACACCGCTTGCCGGGCGGATGCGCGGAAAACTGATGGTGTGCGGTCCCACGCGGTAATGTTGCATTAAGTGGATTGCGTGGGCGACCAGACTCAACGCCTCAAATTTCCAACCGGCAAGCCCGAACAACGCCCCAAGTCCCACATCATCACAACCGGATTCAATCGCCCGCGCCGGAGAATCAAGCCGCCACATAAAATTTGATTTCCGTGTTCCTTTGGGGTGCATTCGTGCGTAGGTTGTGTGGTGGTAGGTTTCCTGAAACACCTGATAAGTTCCGATTCCGGCTTCTTTGACAATCCGATAACCTTCATGTGAAAGCGGAGCGGCGTTGATATTGACACGGCGGATGGAATTGTTGCCGACGTGAACGGAATAAATCTCGTTGACACAATCCGCAATATATTCGGGACTGTAATTCCGGTGTTCGCCGAAGACGGCAATAAGCCGTTTATGCCCGTTTTTCAGCAGATTTTCAATTTGCCCGCGCAATTCCCGTGTGGTGAGGGTACGGCGGACGGAATCGCGGTTACTCCGGCGGAAACCGCAATACCGGCAATCATTGACACAATAATTACCGACATAAATGGGCGCAAACAAAACAATACGGTTTCCGTACACATCTTTTTTCAATTGCCGTGCGGTGTCGAAAATCTGTTCAATCAGTTCCGGTTCATCGGCGTTGAGCAGCGCCGCCGTCTCCTCAACTTCCAATGCCTCCTTATTTTTGGCTTTGGCGATAATTTCACGGATACGTCCCGGATCCGTTTTGCGTTTGAGTAAATTTTCGAAATACGGTTCGTCAACAAAATCGACACCGCTTTCGCTTAATTGGTTCATATCGGGGAGGGCAAGAGTGGACATATTTTATAAATAGGGTTAAAGAGTGGGTTGGCTATAATAAAAATACCGCGTTTATTTTTCGGCTTTTTGAGATAAAACAGAAAAATCGTAATCTTTCGCGCCAATAATCCGAAAACTGGCGAAGTCAACAACATTCCGCCGGAACAACTTTTTCTGCCGTTTATAAATCTTCAATTTTTCGCAAACGGTTTTATTTTAGGCAATCGGGTAATTTTACAGATAGTTTAATCGATTCTTTGCAATTATATGCTGTTCCTTTATTTTGTAAAGACCGTATCATTTTGGTCGTTTGTTGAACAACAGCGCGGGGCAAACCTTATTTCCAACCCGATTTTTTCAAACAAAACAGGTTGAAAATCAGGTTTGTTTTACACAATGGCTCTACAAACGACTGAATAAATATTACCAATGACCTGTTGTCTTAAAACAATGAGCCAAAAGTGCGTCCCCAATAGGTAAAACAAACCTTATTTTCAACCTGATTTCCGAACAAAACAACCTTAGTAGCCCCAATTTCCTCACAAAATCAACCTTATTACCTTATTTCCTATTTTTTAATGACTACGCCTTGTTGAGTCAAATGGGCGTCCATTCGCTTATTTGACGATTAACAAGAGGTAGGCGGCGGTGGGTGAAAACCCTTCGGCGAAACGCCGCCTTTGGATTACGTGAAACACCATGGGCGGGTACGTTTCAATTCGGATTGGAGAATATCCATACAAATATTCACATCATCAACGATTTGGAAGTCATACATACCGATATTTATAAAATCGGCGCCGGATTCAAATGCGAAACGAATTCCGTCATTCGGGTGAATCGCACCGGCAGCAAGAACCTTGAAACCAATCCACGGTTGTTTGAGCGAATTCATAAACTTAATTGTTTCTTCGGGGTTACGGCAATACACATTATCGTGTTCCGGTTTATCGGGCATACGTGACCAATAATTGTTGCTGTGAATTGTTTTCATCCAAAAGTCCGGTTCGATACCTGCTTCGACACATTTGGAAATTGTTTCAAGTTCATGAGCGCCAATTCCAACCGGAACATCTTCTTTCCGAACCGCATTGACGAATTCCCCCAAGACTTTCACATTTCCTGTTGCAACCAACTGATCTGCG
>JAITQV010000130.1 GCA_031288765.1 Planctomycetaceae bacterium | reverse complement strand
CTGAAAAAACTTAGTGGAATTTGTCGAAAAATGAATTTTATTTTCGAAAATTTTTGTGAAAAAATGCCATTCTATCCTTCCTATTTTACCTATATTAACGGATTTTAGGGGAAAAATGGTAAAAAAATAAAAAACTTTGAAAAAATGCTGCTTCACGCGCCGCTTGGACGGCTGGTAACAGAAGTGCAATCAATACACCGATGATTGCAATAACCACAAGAAGCTCAACAAGAGTAAAAGCCGTATAAGAAACGCTCTTATTCTTGCGTAGCCCCCCCTCCCTTGCCTATTTTAACATTTGCCTTACCTGAGGAAAAATAAATTCCGAGGAAAACACCAAACAACACACCAAACACACCCACAAAATCTAACAAACTTGTCATAAACATCGTATTTCCCTTTCTTTAAGGAAAAATGTGGAGATGAGTTTTTCCCCGTTTGTTCCAAACGGGAAAAAAATTTGCCGCTTTTCCAAACCCCAAAAGTTTGGTCGGCAAAATTTAAACTTCCATAATTAAAACCGCATCCCAAGTGTCCGTCAATAGGGGCAGGAAAAAATTTTTCTTAAATCTTTGTTTTTTAATTCGTTTTATCTTTAAGTTGATAAAAAAATTGCCTTGTTGGAAATCCAAAGAAAAAAAGATATGATGACTCCCTATTTCGGTTAACTGATAGAGTGTAAATCGTTTTATAAAAAGTAACATCAATTGTTGCGGCGTTTTACACGTGTTGCTAGAAAACCGGATAGTCGTCTAAAAAATACGAACCTGCCCCCAGATACAAAACATGGTTATGTGTTAAATCAGACGGCTAAAATGGAAATAGACCGGGGGGGATAGATTAGCCATAACAATACAAATGTTTGCATTCGTTTTTCGGCAAGATTTTTTGACACAAAAAAATTCTTTGCCGGAAGGTAAGGTTCACGTGCCGGTTCACTGGAACCCTTTCCCAACCGCGTGTTGCCAGGCTCAAACTTGCCGACTATGAGCCACTTATTAAAACAGGGTTTTATAAGTAAATACAAACGGAAATACCCATAGTATTTTTCGCAAGCCTAGATAAAATAAAGGACTTAGAAAACAAGCGATAGTACAAATCACCTAGAAATTTGCCAATGAATAAGGCAAAAGCCTACCCTTCGCCGTGAGGTTACACCTTTTGATTAATAATTTTAAAGGTAGGCGAGCGTAGGTAAAAATCTTTCACCAATCAGCAAAAGGTTATAAATTTTACCGGTTAATTTGCCCCGCCCTCGTCATTAGAACCGTTTGGGATTAAAATAGGTTGCAATTGTTAAGATATTGTGTCGTCTGATTGATCCCCATTTAATACAACTAATACAACTGCTTTATAATATTCGGTTTGTGTTGCTGAGATTTATCAGATTGTTCCCGATCAACATATCAATCATTTTCAGTCTGTTTATGACACCAAAAACTTTTGAAGAATCGTTGACCCGTTTGGAAGAAATTCTACGGCAACTGGATGACAGCCAAACCGATTTGGAAACCGCATTGCTTCGGTACGAAGAAGGAGTTCGGCTTTTAAAGCATTGCCACAAAATTCTCGAAACCACACAACGTAAAATTGAAATCCTCCGAAACGGCAACAATGACAATCCGCTCAATATCGAACCTGTTGACGAAAAAGAATTTAAAACGAATCCCGACACAATAGTGAACAAATAAAATCCCCGCAAATTTCGGACAATTATGGAGAGTTTCTTTCCAAGAGATTATTAAGGGGAAAAAAACTATTCGGAAATATTGCGTTTTTTAATCAAATTATTTATGGATTACGCAACAGAATCACTCCGAAAACATTACGAATGGCAAAGAAAAATTGAAGTTATCTGCCGTGTTCCGCTTGACAACCGCGATGATTTATCGCTTGCTTACACTCCCGGTGTTACGAAAATTTAATGATATAATAAACAGCCGTTCAAAGTATATTCACTTCACAAATTAACATTACACAATAACATGCTCTACAAAAAAACAATTATCTCGACAATAAAACGGATTCAATTCTTATTTATTGTTATTAATGTTTACATGGCAATGAGTCCTATGGTAAGTCATTCTTTGGCTCAGTTTCGGTTTCCGTATAATACAGAACCGGCAAGTTCCATACAGGATATTTCACCGGATCAAATATATGATTATTTTTTTTCTTTATCCGATTGTATTAGCGATAAAGAGATAAAGTCCATCACGAATCGGGATCCTTCCGAAGTATTGGAACGTGCAGAATTAAATAAATTGTTGACTCCCCGCCTGTGTTCTGCTATTGAATTAGAGTCTGATTTTGTGAAATTTAATTTTTTACGTAGTTTTGCGAAACATGTCACGTTAGTATGGTATGATGAAAAAAAAGAGAATGAGTTTGCTAAAACATCAAGTGCGCGATATATCCCTAACGACGATCATAAATATACTCATAATGTGAATAGTCCAAACGAAATAGAACGATGGAAGACATCATTATTTCACACAATTTTACGTTATTTTCACGCTTCCAATGTTGGTGTTGGTTTTGGGTATGGTATTAATCAGCCAATTCCGCCACATGGTATAGTATTTGATACAGATAAAGAAAAAGTGTTCGTTGGCATAACGCAGTTTGGTTTCCATTTGGGAAAATGGAATAGTAATCAATTTGATCAACGCAAACTATTTTTTTCTCCTGAATTAGCTCTATGTTTACAGGACTATGTAAAAAAACATAAACTACAGCATTTTCCAAAAATTGAAGTCGATGTTCTTTCAGGAAAGTTTTTTATTCAAAGCCAATATGACAGCTATCATTTTCGACAATCCAATCACTGATTGCAGCAATTATTTTTATTACTATCTCTTAACCGAAATAAATCGGATGGACGACAAACATACAATTCAAATTCCTGCGGACATCGTGTTGCAGATAAAAAATCTGGTTCAACAGGCAAACGAACTCCTGTTGCCCTACGTAACGCCGCTTACGCCAGCCGAAAGACATTCAATTGTAAAGATGGGCGGGAAAACCCTTAGTTTTGTGGAGAAAGCCCACAAAGCCGCTGCGGAAAATTCCAATCTCGTACCGCCATTTCTCAACATGGCAGCCTTCAACAACGGTTTTGCCGATGCCCGCAACCTTTTGGGCATTGCTGCTTGCAACGAATCAGCTTCGCGGAAACGTGGACGACACTACAATGGTTAGCGGAAGCGAAGCCTATCAGACGGCGTTGGTCTTTTACAATTCCGTAAAAATGGCAGCCCGTCAGAATATTCCGGGGGGCGAAAGCCATTTACGAAGAATTGAAAAAGCGTTTCCCCGGACCGAAGCGTAAAACTTCCGACAACGACGAAACTGACTCTGAAACCGTTGTCTAAAATCCCCTCTTTGACGTTTTAAGATCTGTTTTCAGTGTGTCGAACATCGGGAACGGCTTTTCAATCTCAAATTTGTACTTCAGAGAAACAAATTCGATTCTTTGAGAAACAAATTTGGCTCTTTGAGAAACAAACTAATACTTCTGAGAGAGAAATTTGGTATTTATTCAGTCATTTGCCAAACTATTACGCAGGACAAACCTTATTTTCAACCTGATTTTCTAACAAAACAACCTTAGTAGCCAAAATTTCTTCACAAAATCAACCTTATTACCTTATTCTCTATTTTTTAATAAGGTAATAAGGCTGTTATGATGTGAGAAATGTTGCTACTAAGGTTGGGTACCTCTAAAAATTCAATAAAATTATTTGTAAGTCCTTATTTTTTAATAGCAAAAATTTGTAAAACTGAATTTTTAGAGATACCCGATTGTTTTGTTCGGGAATA
>JAITQV010000121.1 GCA_031288765.1 Planctomycetaceae bacterium | reverse complement strand
CTGCCTGCGGACATTGCTCCTTTCACCTTGAAGAACCGGATTGTGGACGCAGACCATGTTTCTTTTATTCAGGGAAGCGGTCACGGCGGTTCGCATCCGCATTTAGTCCATGAATTTGTAAGTGCTATCCGAAACGGAAGGAAATCTTACGTGAGTGCCAAAGTTGCGGCAAACTGGACAGTTGCGGGTTTGCTCGGTCATAAATCGGCAATGGAAGGAGGAACAATTATTGAAATGCCAACCTTTACCCAATTCAAACGATAAAAAAAACAATACCGGTTCGATTTTTGGGCGGCGTATGATAAGTATTATACAATAAATATTATACAATAAATATTATACAGCCGCCGATTTTGGTGTTAACGGTGATGTTAGAGCAGTGGGGCGGTTTTGACGGAATGGTCCTGTTTGGAACCGATCTTTCAAAAAATTCTGATATTTTAATTTTTGACCCCCCTTGAATTATCTATAAATTGTATTATAGTGAAACGGTAAGCTTTCAAATTACGCCGAAATCTTAAAACGGACGGAAAAGCCGGTTTGGTGTAGAGAGGTCTTAATGTTTAGGAATGAGGGATTGTTAAATCCGAAACGCCGTTCCTTCAATTACCCGTAAACAATAGAATATTATTGAAGATTGATGACAAAACAAACTGAAAAAATAAGAAATGAAATTATCCGGTTGCGCGAATCCGGTAAAACATTAAGTTATATTGCTAAATGTTTAGGCTGTTCCATTGGTGCCGTACACTTGGCAATCCAACGACACGCCCCCCACTTAACACACGCACACGTCTGCTATGCAAATATCCGAGATGATATTATAGCAGATTATAAAGCGGGTTACAGTTACAGAGAACTGACTGAAAAATATAATATTACCGCTTATTTTATCAAAAAAACATTGGGAACGGAAAAAGTTAAAAGACTATGTATAATAAAACGTAAAAAAAAAGCACAACAAGAACCAAAGGAAAAAATTATAACCCCGCATCAAATAAAACGTATGGAAGAAGTACAAAAACGCACTGAAAAAATATTGGCGTTATATCACAAGGGAAATTCAGTGCAGAAAATAGCCGCAGCGTTACGAATTAGAAAGCCGACTATTCGCGGAGTTCTCCGTGCCGCAGGAATAAATTTTTCTCCGCCGATAGTTAAAACAGAACGTAATCTTGCAATTGTCGAAAGCCGGCGCAGCGGGAAAAATTTCGGGGAAATAGCGGAACAATTTAATATTTCACGGCAACGTGTTTATCAGTTGTTTGAAAAGTACACCAACCCGCTCCGAGAACCTGATTGTGTGCCTTCCGGCGGAAAGTGGCACGGTAAAACGGGAAAATCACGCCGATTATGGAAAACAGTAACTCAATGGCATCGTGAAGGGAAATCGTATGAACAAATTGCCAAATTGTTAAATATCCGGTGTAGTACGTTAAAGGGTGTGATTTATGAATACCGTAAGACGTATGCAAAAGATATCTACCAAAAACCTCCCAAAAAATATCTCGCTTCTCTGAATAAAGCCGTTGAAATGCGTAAATCCGGCATGATTTTGAGCAAAATAGCGAAAGCGTTATCGGTATCATCGGGAACCGTTCACCGTTGGCTCGAAGAATCAAATGAAGAATTTCCTGAAATTTCTTCCGAATAAAATATCAGAACACCTCTGAAATTTGTATCTATTCAGTGATTTGTTAAACAATGACGCAATCAGGCAGGTAACCGTTCGCCGAAGGGTTGCTTGCCGATAGGCAATCAAAACAACCAACATTGCACAAATTCCCAGTCGGCTAACGCCGACGCAATCGTTGGGTGAAAGCCCTTCGGCGAACGATTGCCTACCTTATGAACTTTTGGTGAGCGGTTGCCTACCTGACTGAATAAATTCCCTTTATTGACGTTGCGAAGTATAAACGGCAGACTTATCAAAAAAGTCGAAAAAATCCGCAAGTTTTGTTTTCAGACAAGACGATAATTAGAATTAAGAATCAGAATAGATTCCATTCAACTTAAAACCGCAACCATCAGGAAACGGTAAAACATCTCAATAGATATTCACTTTGTCAGAGGATGGACAGATGATGAAAAAACTTGTTCTATTCGGTTTTGCCGGACTGGCTCTTTCCGCAATTGTTACGGCAACGGGTTGTCTGTCCGCCGGACCCACACTTGGCGTTGCCAGTATTCCCGTTCCGATAAGCCCGTTTTTCCAACAAGGTTACGAAGATATGGCGTTTGAAAAGGAACGTTATAACAAAGTTGCGATTTTGCCCCCGATTACGGAATCGGATCATCATGCTCAAGATCCGCCTTCGGATGATCAGATTATGCGGCAACTTGAAAAGATTCGTCCGGTTTCCGGTTCGGTTCCCGGAACGGAAACAACCTACCGTAACGTCAAAGGAATTACCAAAGAACTTATTGCCGATTACGTTGATCCGCCGCGTGTTATACCTCTTGTAGGACCTGCTCAGTTACACCACGCTCACTACAAATGTACGGTCTATTTTGAAGAAACAACAAATGTCGGTTGGCCCGTTCCTTACACCATCAAAAACGAAGATGCTATGGAAGTATTTTATATTGACCTTGATCATCTTCATCGTGTTGCCGGCGGACAGGTCGATGTTCCGACCATGTAATATCGGCGATATTTCGGCAATATTGTTGTTTAATCAATTTCGTACCAATTCAATAACGAGACTGTATTGTCCGTATCCGTATAAAAATTTTCGTGAAGCTGTTAAAAGGACGCAACGTTTTCCGAAACGTTGCGTTTGTTTTTACCGGCTGCTGTTCTTGCCGTAATATGTTGAGATGGTACAATTCCCGTTTATTGCGGACTTGCCGTAATCCCGAAGTAAAACGCTACTTAAAACTTCCGTGCCGGATTTTGTTTAAATTTATTTGAGTTTTCATTTGAGTCTATGCCGATTCTTATTGATTATCCGGTTGTGAAGCGACCGCACCGAACACCTGAATTTACAGCACAGGATAAAGAAATCCGAACCATTCTTTGTCCGCAGATGGCGCCGATTCATTTTGCGTTGTTTCAGGCGGTTTTTGAGAATCAGGGTTATTGTTTCGAGGTGTTGCCCGAAGTTGACCGTGAAGCCGTCGAGGAAGGTTTGCGGTATGTCAACAATGATGTTTGTTATCCTGCGATTGTTGTTGTCGGGCAACTCATTCAGGCAATGAAATCGGGAAAATATGACCCCGACAAAACCGCTTTAATGATTTCGCAAACATGCGGCGGTTGCCGATCAACAAATTACGCAACCTTCCTGAAAATTGCCGCCGTCAAAGCGGGATTTCATCATGTTCCGATCATTCCGTTCAGTATTGATATTGCCAACGGCAGCACCAAAGGGATTAACGTCAATTTCAAAATGTTGAAAAAGATGTTTCTCGCATTTTTATACGGCGATTTGCTGCTGACACTTTCCAACCGTTGCCGTCCTTATGAAACGGTTCAAGGTTCCGTCAACGCATTGACCGAAACGTGGATCAACCGGTTGCGGCAGGAAATACTGAGCAACGGAAAACATCGTATGACGGATTTTGCTGTTCGGATTGTTCGTGATTTTGATGTTATAGAATTGACCGGAGAAGGAACTCGTCCGCGAGTGGGAATTGTCGGGGAGATTCTTGTCAAATATCATCCGGGCGCCAACAATCATTTAATTTCCCTGATTGAACAGGAAGGCGGAGAAGTTGTTATTCCGAATATTCTTGACTATATGTTATATTGTCTGACTTCGGATGAGCAGCGGAAACGGTATTCGCATGTTCCTTTTTTTGCCGGATTGAAAAGTTCCATAGGCGTCCGGTTGATTGAACGTCAACGGGATAAGGTACGAAATATTCTCGGAAAAAGCCGCCGGTTTGCTCCTATGGGAACAATCCGGCATCTCATCCGGTTAGCCGAACCCATTGTTTCGACGTGCAATCACACCGGCGAAGGCTGGCTTCTAACCGCCGAAATGGTCGAATTAATTGAACAGGATATTCCTAATATAGTTTGTGTTCAGCCCTTCGGTTGCCTGCCGAACCATGTTACGGGAAAAGGTGTTTTGAAGGAATTGCGTTCGCGTTATCATAAAGCAAATATTACAACAATTGATTATGATCCCGGTTCGACGGAAGTCAATCAATTAAACCGGATTAAACTGCTTATGGCGGTTGCGTTGCAGAATTTTCCGAAGTAAAACCCGATTGCCGTACACCTGAAACGTTGGAAATCCATAACAAAAACACCGGAACGGAGTTTAACCGGTTTTATCTTTTTGAAAAGGATAAATCCGAAAACATCCTTTTTTTTCAGCTTACTATTTCAACTTACTATTTTTGATTTATTACAATGGTTCCCCATTTTATATTTGAAATGCACAACGTCTCCAAACGGTTTGGAGAAAAACCGGTTTTGTCGAATATCAATTTGATGTTCTATTATGGAGCGAAAATTGGTATTGTCGGCGAAAACGGTTCCGGCAAATCGACATTGCTCAAAATTATGGCTGGGCTTGATACCAATTTTGACGGTAAGACAACATTGGTCAAGGGAATGAGAGTCAAATATGTTGCGCAGGAACCGGAACTATTACTGGACGCAACAGTTCGGGAAAATTTACTGACGGCGGTAGCGCCGATTCGGGAAAAGATTGATGCATTCAATGAAATTGCCGCCGCAATGGCTGATCCGGATCAAGCCGGCAATTTTGATACGCTTATGGAAAAAATGGGGAAACTTCAGGAGGAAATTGATGCGGTGAATGGTTGGGAGCTTGACCGGACGATTGATATGGCGGCGGAGGCTTTGGTGTTGCCGGCGGACGATGCGGTTGTACGGAAATTGTCCGGCGGGGAACGCCGGCGGGTTGCTCTTTGCATGGCGTTGCTCGAAAAACCTGATCTTTTATTGCTCGATGAACCGACAAACCATCTTGACGCCGAAACGGTTCACTGGCTCGAAGGAACACTTCGTGATTATCCGGGTACGGTGTTGATTGTTACGCACGACAGGTATTTTTTGGACAATATCACAAAATGGATTCTTGAATTGGAAAATACACGCGGAATTCCTTTTGAAGGAAATTATTCTTCATGGCTTTCGCAAAAAGCGGAATTGCTTCGTGTTACGGAGAAAAAGGAGTCGCAGCGTCAGAAGACGTTACAGCGTGAACTCGAATGGATTCAAACGGCACACAAAGGGCGGCTTCAAAAAAACCAAGCCCGTATTGATGCTTACGAAAAACTCGCTTCGCAACAAATATTGGACGACAAAAGCGATACGGTTATTCAGATTGCGCCGGGTGCTCGGCTTGGAGACAAGGTCTTGTCGTTCAAAAATATTTCAAAAGGTTACGGGATTTCGGGCAGGCAAACGGTGTTGATTGAGGATTGTTCGTTTGATCTTCCGCGCGGCGGAATTGTCGGGGTGATTGGTCCGAACGGAACCGGTAAAACAACAATGTTCCGAATGATTGTCGGCGAAGAGCAACCCGACAGCGGCGAGTTGGAGCTTGGAGCGACGGTTATGTTGGCTTACGTTGATCAACACCGCGACGCTTTGAACGACGAAAATACGGTGTTTCAGGAAATTACCGGCGGCAAGGATACAATCGAGCTTGGAGCAATCAAAATGAACAGCCGGGCTTATGTTTCGCGTTTCAATTTTCGCGGTACGCAGCAGCAAAAGTTGGTGGGCGAGTGCAGCGGCGGGGAACGGAACAGAGTTCATCTGGCAAAATTGTTAAAACGCGGCGGCAACTTGTTGTTGCTTGACGAACCGACGAATGATTTGGATGTCAACACAATGCGTGTTCTTGAACAAGCGTTGATTGATTTTGCGGGTTGTGCGATGGTGATTTCTCATGACCGCTTTTTTCTTGACCGGATTTGCACACACCTTCTCGTTTTTGAGGGCGATGGTAAAGTTGTGTGGTTTAACGGCAATTTCACCGCTTATGAAGAAATGCTCAAAATCAAAGACCCAAACCGATTCGAACATCGGCGCGGAAAATATAAAAAAGCAGTATCTATTCCGTGATTTATCCCGACAA
Source organism: Planctomycetaceae bacterium (assembly GCA_031288765.1). GTDB lineage: Bacteria > Planctomycetota > Planctomycetia > Pirellulales > Thermoguttaceae > WRKP01. The sequence continues at coordinate 276 of JAITQV010000121.1, read as the reverse complement.
CAGGGTTGAAAGCCCTTAATGTCATAGCATAGGGCAATGTCCTACGAAAAAGGAACACAACAAAGCGAAAGCCCCAGCGGAGCGTAATCATTATAAAATTACAATGGCAGAGTGTAAAAGGGTAAAAAATCAGGTAATAAGGTTATTGTGATTTGGGCGATGTTGTTGCTAAGGTTGTTTTGTTAGAAAAATCAGGTTGAAAATAAGGTTAGGTGAAACATTCCCGCTGAATAGATACAAACCGGTAAGTTCACTGTCAAAACCATTGACCGACTC